>JBBRRF010000047.1:0-8667 GCA_038200885.1 Candidatus Nitrosocosmicus sp. | reverse complement strand
TAGCTGGGTTGTTGCTGTTGTTGACAGTAGCATTGTTTAAAGTAGCACTGTCATTGTTTTGAGCTGTTTTATTGGAATTATTTTGGACAATATCTTGGAGGGCTGTTGCGTTGGAAGGAGTTGCCTCCATTATTTGTTTGATAGGAATGTCGCTGGCGTTGGTGTTTTGAACTTCCTCGATCATTAGGGGAATTAAAGATAGGTAAGTTTGATTGATGTTTAATAAGAACTCGTCATTATTAGAAGAATTTGTTTCTTGGCCATGTATGTAAATTTCTGAAGTCAATGGGGGACTCGAAAATGCCAGAATAAAGATTGGTAGGATGATAAAAGATATGGAAATAAAAGCGACTCTGTCAAGGGTAGTGTTAATATTCATAACAAGTCTGTTAAACTGCGATAAAATAAATATATTGCTGAAAGGCTGATCGATTTTTAAATTGAAAATGAAATTTTAGATATTGCCCCATTTAAAAAGAAAAAAGGAGGTTTATCTACCCAAACATAAACCGTCTGGGACAGATGTATTACAGTTATTGTCGGCGAACACATTGTTATTTATGTTTGTTGGTAGACCGTTACCGTTATTCAAATCTACACCACGGTTTTGCAATACGTTATTTGAATTTATGTTGTTCTTTGTGCTTTGACCATCTAGGAAGATACCGTTAACGGACCCTTGGATTGTATTCATTACTAACTCATTGCTTGCGGAGTTAACTAATGTCACACCTGCCAAGTCATTTGATTTGAATAGGTTTGTAGTTAACTTTGAGCCTGATGAGGAGTGAGCTGCTACACCAATGCTGTTTTCAAACAATAGATTGTCTTCAATTACTACGTTCTTTGATCCTGTTTCAAATATTGCGATTTCATTTTCTGTGAATGTGACTCTTGAAATTTTGTTGTCTTGTCCACCTGAGAATAATGCACCTGCTTGGAAGCTCTTAATTGTTCCTGGACCTTGAACAGTTACGTCGTCGTTGTCTGCAAACATGATTCCGACCTTAGAACTCTTTTCTCCTGGACCACTTATTGTAAATCCATTCAAATCGATTGTAATGCCATCAGCACCTACAATTATGCCATCAGTCTTACAATCAAGGTTGGCTGTCAGTTTTACACTTTGTTTAATAACTTGACCACAAGATAAGCTGTTGCTTAATAGGACTGCACTGCTGCTGCTGCTGCTGCTGCTTGCTTGTGATGGTTGATTATTATCATTAGTATTAGAGGAGGGGAGAGCACTGTTCAAAATATTGTCTATCATGCTGCTTTGTGCTGATGCTACAGTTGGTTGTATTAACAAAGCACCAACAGATGCAAATGCAATTAATGCCGCCATGAGATATATTTTGTTATTCATTCAAACAAACAATCAATTGTATAATATATATGGGAAACTGTTGTTTTTACGTAACTCAAGATTACTTTCTATCAGACATAAATAAATAATAATCAGATTGATTAGAACTTTTTTTGTGATAAATCGTTATATATAATCGATCATTAGGGTACATTTGTCATCTAACGGTATACAAATATTAATATTGTTACGAGCCTAACTATATCAATTGAAGATAGCTGTGATTGGAGCCGGCGTAGCAGGAAGTTATCTGGGCGGGATGTTACATAAAAATGGCCACGAAATAACTATCTTTGAATCGAATAAGAAAGAAATGCACTGGCCGGTATGTGCATGGGGAGCGTCAAGGCATATGTTAGAGTACTTCTCTAATAAGGCAGGGCTTAATTTTGATAATTATGTTTTTCATGTAGGAAGAAGACTAAGAATGGGATTGCCTAATCAAAAGGAGGAATTTCTCGATTTAGATGGACTAGTTACCTACAATAAGAAACAATGGGAGAGCGATTTGCTCGCTGGTATCACGGTAGAGTATGGTATTAATTGTGATAAAAAGACATTCCCTATAGATAAATATGATTATATTTTAGATTGTACAGGTTTCCATAGGAAATTTTTACCTAAACCCCAAGAAGATTTTGTGATTCCAGCGTATGAGTACATGGTTGAAAACATTCAAGATATTGATGAATTCCATGTGATTGGATATAAGGGCGCTAGGGGGTACTTTTGGTACTTTCCTTTAAACAAAGGTGCTGGTTTTATGGGGGCAGGAGATATTGACAGGAAATATCATGGGGTAAAAGAATTCTTAGAAACTCATCCTGATGCACGAATAATCAAAAAAATTGGCAGGCCCATCCGACTATCACCACCCAAACTGATGGAACCTTTTTATGACGGAAAAATCATAGGCGTAGGAGAATCTATAGGTACGGTGTTTCCAATGCTCGGTGAAGGCATTATCCCATCATTGTTAAGTTGTGAAATATTTTTGCAGGTGATGGAGGACAACAAAAACAAAAAGGTGAAGTTTGACCATAAACAATATAGGGAAAAAATTCTGAAGAAATTCAACTATTACTATGATGTTTATCGAATTGTAAGACTAAAAATGGACGGGAAATTAAGTACTGTGAAGCATTTTAATTTGTTATTGAGCATGTACAAGAACATGAAGAAGGATGAAAAGAGGTTTGGTTTTGAAATCGACTTTGAAAAAATGAGGAGATTGGTAAATGCTCTTTGAGCCCCTAGTATAAACTACTTTTTGTCTTCAGATTTTTCTTCTTTGGGTAACTTGGAAATCTCATCATCTCCCAATAACTCACTCTTATTTGTCCTTATCAAGATATCATTTAAATATTTAATAACATATTTATCCTCCTTTGGATTCGTTTTACCCTTAATCAATCTAATTTGGTACTGCATTATCCAAGCCCAGACCCAATTCTGATTGATTAATGCCTCATTTTCCACAGAATATTGATGTTTTCTATGCCAATAGCCTATAATCATGGAAACCGGAATATAAACAAGGGCAAAACTAATTATAAACAAAGGAAGACTTAGGGCATCCCCCAATATAGGTATCTGCTTAATAGCAAAATTATAGGTTATGAGAATAAAGTTGGTAAAGGTCAATAAAAATATAAGATAAATACTATGACCATTTCTAAAATCCAGCCATCGCCTACGCATAAATCGTTGATTAATTTTCAAATATTTCGACACAATTAACTATTAATTTTTCTCTAATTTAGTTTTACTTAAAATAAACAAAAGACGAGATAAGGATAAATGCTTTTCAAATCAAATTGCAAGCATTAGCGTTTTCATCAGAGTTATAATGATTAAAAAACGTTTAAAGATGACTAATCTAAAAGTAGGTCTATTATGCCATCAAGTCAATATTATCATATTTCTAAAATAATGGAAATGATAATATCTTTAGATCCCAAGTCAGTCTTAGACATAGGAAGTGGGTTCGGGAAATACGGGGTATTATGTCGGGAATATCTAGAGTTATGGGATGGGAGACAAAAATATGAATTCAATAGAAGAATTGACTGCGTAGAAGTATTTCAGGAATATATTTCTCCATTGCATAAATATGTTTATAATACTATCTATAATGAGAATATCTTGGACATTGCTAAAAAATTGGATATTCGATATGAGTCGGTTTTGCTTATTGATGTATTAGAACATTTTGAAAAAGGCGAAGGTAAAAACTTGTTAGAAACATTAATAGAAAAAAATGAAATTATCATTGTCAGTACTCCAAAAAAACCAAGTCCACAAAAAGATGCATTTGGTAACGTCCATGAAACGCATAGATCATCTTGGTCAAAATATGAATTAATGGAATTAGGGAATACATACTTTATTGAGGATGACATATCACTAGTATGTATTATCTCATCAAAATCACAACTAATTGACAAGTTTAGGGTAGGATTAAAGATTCTGAAAAGACATGGTAAAATATCATGTACAAATAAGCTAAAAAAACACTTAATTTCAATTCCAGGAGTTTTTGCAACATATAAAAGGGTAAAGTCAAAAAAGGGTTAACCTGATTATTCAATACTTTATACAATAACATAATGGAGGTCAAATTGAAAGTCCAGTAGTTAAAAATTTAAACAGTATTTCATATCCAGAGGTGCTTTGTTGTATACATGTAAAAATCTATTTGTGTAGCCTATTGTTATCCAGTATCACTCAAACCCTTTATCGTGTGTGACCTCTCCAGACAAAGAAGGTCTTGTTTGTTGAATGGGGTATGCTGATAAACAAGCTGCTGTATAAGTGAGCCGCATAATGGCGAGCTCTGATAGATGATTGCAGCCTTATCGCTATGAGAGTATAGTGGATACCAAATGTATCAAAAGGAAAGAAAGGGGGTGAAATAGAAAATAGAAACTATAAGGAAAAATCAAAAACACCATGAGAATAGTGTGGTATAGGGTAAATAATAAAGAAAATTACAAGGATGGAAAAGACGAGTTATACAAGAGAAAGCTTAAGAGGATCCAACTATAGACAAATAATGATACATCAAGTATCAAACAGGTGGATGATAAGGTAGTAAATAATACAGCGGTAGAAAAAATAGCAATAATGGATGATTAGGAAGGAGATTTTTACATAGATGTATGATTCGAAAAACAGTTAGTATCGAGTGTATTTTTTGCGAATTATGTCAAATTCTATTCATCGATCGACTGTTCAGGTCAAAAAGGGTTAAAAAATAGACGAAAAAACGGAGGTAGAAAGCCCTTGATATCTACAGAGAAAAACAAGGAGTTGATAAAAGATATGGTATTGAACAAATCAGAACAAATCACCCAGAATATTTGGCTATCTAAAAAATACATGAAGCATCTCTTATCAAACCCATGTGGATATCCGAATGATTTCCACCGAACCCGTAAAAGCAATGATTCTGCTTTAACGATGAAACAAAAAAATATTTATATTTATCCCCTCTAAATTAATAGTAGAATCTCTAATAAAGAACCTTTATCGGTATTAATCCCACTCGGTCCACATTTACGATGACCCAAAGATATAGTTCTGCGGTAGATAGTGATATATCCTTAACAATATAAAATGCTTTGAATATTTAATCACCTGAAATATAAATTCATTGATGAGTAGTAAAGATATAAAACCATACATTGATTTTTTTCTAAATTGTAGTACAATATATTATTCTAATGGATTATTTGTTTAGATTTTGAGAAGAATTGGTAAACCCTATTGATGGCTTGGTAGCCGTATAATAATAGTTCTGAAAATCATGTGAAAGCGTTTTCACTTCAACTCCTATGAACCCTGCGTCTCTTAACATTTCCAACGCTTTTTCCTTTCCCCACATGGCACCCAAGCCAGCACCATTCTGCGAAAGAGAAACCGACATGCAATGCAAACAAGATATAGTGTACAAAAAGGGACCTAATGGATGATTAATATTTTTGGAAAGGTCAGTAGAGGACAAAATATCTTGCATCAAAAACACTCCTCTGCTGTTTAAGGAATCAAAGATAAACTTCAGTGTCCTTGAAGGGTCTATTTGATCGTGTATTACATCAAATGCTGTAATTAAATCAAATTTTTCAGTTGGTTCGACGGTTAAGAGATTTTGTACTTCAAACAAGGTATTGAAATTATTCAAGGTTTTTGAATCGGTAGTGGCTCCTTTAATCGCCTCTTCTGCCACGTCATATCCAACAAAAGTACTATTCGGAAATTTTTTTGCAAGTATATTTACTGCTTTTCCTCTACCACATCCAATGTCAAGAACATTGATGCCATCTTCTAATCGGCCAATTAACCCAGGCACTAATGGCAGTATATGATCAATTAAACCGATAACCACTGTTTGATAGCTTTCTTCGGCCATAACTTCGTGAAATCTATTATACGATGAATACGGTACTCCACCACCGCGATGGAAACATTCAACGATTTTGTCTTCTACCTGTGCTAATATCGGTATCCACTGCATTGATGCTGAAAAGTTATATAGGTTATTTTCTCGAGTCAAAAATTGTGCCTTTTCTTTTGGCAGATTAAAGGTACTATTAGAGGAATTATAATCTATAATTTTTCCGGTAACCATAGTCCCCAGCCATTCTTTTACATATCTTTGATTAAGATTGGTTTTCTTGGAGATTTCTTCAACTGTGGATGGAGGCATCGTAGACAGGATATCAAAAAGTCTAGTTCTGTGCCCAATAGACAGCATCAATGCTAAAGACCCTTTGTTTATAGTATCAATCAGATAATCTGAAAAAGATTCGCCCATAAATTGTAATCTTTCTCAAAATATATTAAAGCTATTGCAAGATAGAGATTGAGTTTTCGATCACGAAAACCGAAATTTCAAGCTAAGAAATTTGATAAATTGAAACCAAGTATTGCAAATCCTCCCTTTACATTTCCTAAAGTGAAAAGCCATTGTTAGATGGAAATTATAATAAGCTAACTGTTGAATGAGTCAATAAAGCGTCCTAATCATCGTGTACAAGTAATTGAATATAAGCTTCTCAGATCATAATCAGTGTGTTGAGTACAAGCCTGATTAATAACATTCTATAAAAAGATTTTAGTGTGGAATAACTCAAATAATAATAATGTCGATTTCAGATTTTGCAAAGACTATTACATTGTGTAGTATCGTTATAGTTTCATTTTTAAGTATATTTCAAACTTCAATCACCATTATGAATGTTCTAGCAAGTAGCGCAGAAGATTCTGATGGAATTTCAACAGACGGGTTAGACTTAACTTATCGGATGAACGAACAAAAGGCAGTGGATCTGAAAAACCATTTTGAAACAGGCATGGAAGAAAGAAATAGAGATAACTGGGTATTTGTCAACCACGATATTTACGGGTCAAGGAACAGTAATCAAACTCAGATCGACAAATCTAACGTGGGAGATCTAAAAGTTATGTGGCGGTTGAATAATACCTATCAAATTCAAGACCCACCCATAATAGTAAACGGTAGTGGTTATTTTCAGGACTATATAGGAAACATCATTTCTTTTGATACTTTGACTGGCAACGTTAAATGGAGGCTTGATTCAGACGGAGGCCCAACTATGGGTCTGTATTTTTCAGATGGAATAATTTATGCCACCCTTGGTACTAAAGCTAAAATTATTTCAGTGGACTCTAGGAATGGAGAGATATTGTGGGAGTCTCCGAAATTAGGAGATACCGGTTTAGGATATACCATAAATTCACCTCCCTTGATTTGGAAAGATTATGTAATTGCAGGATCTGGCGGTAGTGGACTACCCCCTGGAAAGGGCTTTGTAAAGGGCAACATAACGGCGCTAAACAAAACAGATGGGAGCATCTTATGGAATATTGACACAACGACTGGAGAGTGGATTGAGAACGGTAAAAATCCACCTAATGGAGGAGCAACATCTTGGTCAGGCGGCTCAATTGACGTGGATACAGGAATTTCATATATCCCCTTGGGTAGTGCATCGCCTAATTTCAATGCATCAACAAGGCAATCACCCAATCTTTATTCCAATCACATGGTAGCAGTAGATATTAGAGAGGGCAAAATTATCTGGGCAACTCCATTTATTGCTCATGAGACAGTCTTGAATGTAAAGGTTCCAGACACGCATGATTGGGATACTTCTTGGGGAAGCAGCGTAAGTAATGTAAAATTCGAAAATGGGTCATCAAAAAAATAGTGATAGGGCATGACAAAATGGGCAATGTAATTGCAATGGATGCACTAACTGGGGAAGAAATATGGTGGACAACATTGGGTAACCAAGTTAATACTGACAGCCTACCATCACCGTCTGGGAGTGGAATGATTTGGTCATACGGAATATATAACTATCATGCGGTAGACGAGGATACCTTATACATAACTGCAACTAATAGAGGACTAAATTTTTTTACTGAAGGATTAAGCGGACATAAAGAGGATCCCGAGAATTCGATCGAGCAGGGATTGGTAAATGGTACTATATATGCACTAGAAAAAAAATCAGGCGTTGTTAAATGGAAGATTGACACAGAATATCCTCCTAGAGTTTCTCCCGTGATTTCAAATGGGGTTGTTTACACCGGTTACATCAAGTTTGGTGAAAATCATCGGACCGGAATCATCTTGGCACTGGACAATAACACTGGGGAAAAACTTTGGGAATATGATGTTCGGGGTTCAATCTCTCCTGTTGGGGCATCTATTGGGGATGGAATGCTTTTTGTACCAACTTACAAAGTCAATTTGTATCCAAACGAAGATGGTAACAATGAAGTAGGTGGCTCGATAGTTGCATTCATGCCAATAGAAAATTAATTGATTCAACCGTTGTTTTTTTCATCTGTTGAGCATTCTAAACAACATAATGAAATAGAATTGGACTTGTTGTTTTTATATTTAATGGTACAATTCTTACATTGATCATATGGGCAGTAATCACATTTTTTAAGTTCATTATCGCAAATCATTTTTGTACACAACCTGCAAAAACTAAAGTGTTTATTGCAAATTGCATTATTACAGTAATAACATCTTTTTATTTCCTGACCCCTGGTCACATCAATATTCTTTTCACATACTATACAGACCTTCTTAGCTGGAGGCATTTTTGATCGGATTCCTTCCTTGCATTGTATTAATTATAGTAAGTAGACAGTTAATTTAATTTATTTATGTAAGGCATTGATCAAGCCAAATCAGGGCTCTGTTAACAGCCGTGTAAAGAATGAGGTATACTTTCATGTAAACTAATCATGTTCGCTTA
>JBBRRF010000046.1:0-8672 GCA_038200885.1 Candidatus Nitrosocosmicus sp. | reverse complement strand
GCACCAGGTCGCCAGGTGTCTGCTCCGATTACTCCAATCCTATAACCATGTTTTGAAAGCCATCTAGCTAATTTGGCAATAACAGTAGTTTTACCACTGCCCTGTATCCCTAGCATTAAAATAGTGTTTTTTTTATCAGAATTGAAGTTTATCAAATTTTCATCGGTTTTTTTTCTATCAATGGTCTTTATAGCTTCACCACTATAACCCAGCATTTTTGATAACTCGCCGTATAGAATGGTTATGATGTGGTCTTTTTTGGACAAACCCTTTGGAGGGGGTTCCTTTAGGGATCTTTCTTTAAGATTTTTTGTTATCTCTAACACTAAACGAACATTTACGTCCGCAGCTAGCAATGCGCGCTGGAGATCTTTACATAACTCATTAATCAATTCTTCATTAATATCTGAAGCCCCAACAATTTTCTTTAAGGCCAATCTTAAATTATCTTTTAAACTATCAAGCATAGGTGTCTACTTTTCTATTAAATCAATATCTAATATTTCAAACATTCCCCTGATTCCATCCCATGTGATGGTGTGGTCTTTAATGTAAATCCTTTTTTTATATAAAGGACAATCTAGTACTAGCGTTTCAGCTTCTCCACCCTCAAAAGTCATGTTAAATTGATATTTATGACTTAATTTTTTTAGGATGGAATAATTATCTTTTGTAATTATCTTTCCAAGCCAACTACTATCCAAACCTAGTGCTGCGACTCTAGTAACCATGATTTCAAATCCTTGACCTAGCAACTGTTCGTAGTAATAATCACTGTTTATGTTCCAAAGAGGTGAAATTAATTTTATGTTTAGTTTGTCGCATATATCCTGAAAAATATTTAATTGAAATTTGCTGGAAATACAACCGTTCACTAATCCATCAATCGAAAATTCGTCTACAGCTTTCTTAATTAAATGGGTTAACTCATTAACTTCATAGTCCTTCTCAGATATATTGCAGGAGCGCTCTAGCACAGGTACACCTATCACGGTAGAAATTTTACCTAACAAATTGGTTGTTGGATAATGAAATAATAAGCTATCATCGCTACCTGGATGCATTGTCATGACGCAGCATAGATCATGTTTTTGTAAAGTAGCTTTGAGGATTGCATAGGTACTATCTTTACCTCCAGAAAATAAGCCTGCCATTCTCAATAATTACATGTATTAACCTTGGGATATAATCTAATAGTTTTTATAATAGAATGCAATTTTTAGTTCTATGCTAATGCTAAATTCTGAAATAATAGCAGGGGTGGCTATATTCTTACTGGGTTTTCTATTCTTCATAGCTGGACTTTTAAATTCAATTTGGGCAATCATATTCGTAGTAGATTTTCTTATAATGGCCATTGGTATTGCGACCATCGGAGTCGGATTTTGGACTGCGATGTATGAAAGGAAAAATAACCTCCATCATACTGAGCATCATCATTAGTTTGATAAAAAATTATTCGTCTACATAGTAAATTAAATTATTTTTTTGAGCCTCTTGTGAACTTAATCCCATCAATGATTCCTCCAGTTTGTCATAGTCTGGTAAATCACCATTTATGTTCCCTGGTAAAACGAGAGTCAGATTTATATTGGAATTTAATACATCATGAAGTTCTTGGTTGGCAGTTGTGACATATGGTCTTAACGCTCCCCTAAAAACTTCTGACCTCGCACGGACCTCCCCACTTATTTTCTTACCAACCGGCGAATCAGGACCCACGATTACGATGTTTCCTTTAGATCTTGCAAATAACGAAGGGTCATCTAACGCCTGGTTTGTAGTCATTGATAATACTGATTCGATTGTTACCAAGTGTGGGATATTGATGAATTTATCCACCATGTTGTCCCATTGTTTACGATCAAGCGAAGTTAATTTGTTGTCATAGTCATAACTTCCCGTGAAGTGTATGACTGAATCTGTTCTACCGTATCGAGTATTGATTGTATTGAAAATTTTCTTGACTGTATTCTCATCACCTAGGTCCATAGCGTGATGGTGAAATCCTTCAAACATTTTGCTCACTTCCGGTGATTTTTCATCGTTATGTGTAAGGACAATTAGTTGCTTTACATTTAAGCTATTAATCTTCGTTGCAATTTTTTTAATAAATTTCAACAATTTTTCTTCAGTAGATGTCGTGGTAATCAATAATGTTTTATTTTCTAGGGTTTTGTCCAGCTCAATTTGTAGAGTCCTTTCAACTATTGGCTTTACGGGGTAGAAAACCCGGTCATTTGGAATAACTTTACCATTTAATAACTCGCTCATCTCGTCACTTGCTAGGCAATACACCATCTCTGCTACATCCTCCTGAGATAGGAATTCATTATCAACTATCATTTTCTTCGTATTATTCTGTACCTTTTCAGCGATTTCTTGAATCTTAGCCAAAAGTTCCTTTGCCATATGTTGAGTCTTGGCAAGATCTAAATCTTTGTATTTTTCAGCTAAGGTTGTCGCGATTTTTTTTGATTCACTGTCGATTGTTTCGGGTTCATCTCCTAGATATGGTAATAAGGCTACTGAAATCTCTTCAATTTGCTTGCGACTCAAACCCGGAAAACCTCCTACCCTTAAAAATTCAGCTGCTGCCTTAGGGTATACGGTTTTATATATTCTATCTGAGTGAACAGGTCCCGGATTTGTTGCAACAGCTTTGATACCTTTCTCAACTAATTCCCATGCAAAACATTCTGAGAGTCTGTTCTTTGCACCCTGTGCTGCCGTGTATGGTGTTCTAAACCTGTATGGCCTCTGTTCATATTTATTCTCCTCAGTGAAAAAAGTGGAAATTGTAATTATCTTGCCGGTATCGCTGAGTACTTCTAAAGCTTTTCTGCTTGTCCAAAAAGTACCAGTAAGGTGTATTGAAACACAATCTTTAAACTCTTGATAACTCGAATTAGTAAAAATCTTAACTGGACCAGAAACTCCGGCATTATTTACGATTATATCTATATGACCAAAGTCGGTTGCAATTTTATCAAACATCGTATTAATTGCTTCAAAATCGGAAACATCCACCCCTGAATAATATGTGACGGACGATTCAAATTTTTCATCCGTGATTATTTGTTTTAATATATTTGATGCATCGATTAGTGGTTCTTTCCTCCTACCCAGAATTATGATATTGTAACCTGATTTAGCAAATTTTCTCGCCACAGCTTGACCTATCCCTGTTCCACTACCAGTAACAAGTATTGTTTTGTCACTCTTATTCATTTTAACATTTAATGAGACTTAAATCTCTTATATTAATTATTTTTCACTTAATGCTTTATTGAACGAATAATTCATATATTTTGTAAATCATGCCTTGCCTCTATATTATTATAATAAAACTTTATAAAATAAGTATCATTTCAGAGATAATATAGAAATGGAGAATTATGGAATTGTCAGAGAATTTATAGTATTGGGGGGTAAATAATTAAGTGAAAATAAAATTCGGTTTGACGTTTGGCCTAAACGTCGCTAGATTGGGACTGGATGAAATGCAGGTAATAACTGCAGCGCAAATAGCAGATAGAACTAATTTTGACTCTGTATGGGCAATGGATCACACAAATGTGCCTCAATGGAAAAACGCTGTAGTAAATGATGCCTGGTTAATGTTAGCAGCAATTGGGTCGGTGACTAACAACGTGGAGTTGGGGACATGCGTAACAGATGCCATAAGGAGGCACCCTTCAACTATCGCTCTGTCGACGGTGACTCTTGACAGGATAACTAAAGGTAGGGGTATACTGGGAATTGGTGCTGGAGAGGCTCAGAATGTAGTTGATTTTGGGATTGAATTCAGTAAGCCTGTGTCAAAATTTAAGGAGCAATTGGAAGTAATTGAAAAGCTGTTCGAATCCCATCCAGACAATCTTGTAAATTACCAGGGTAAATATTATAGCCTCGTTGAAGCTTGTTTGCAAGCAAAACCTATCAGAAAACCCCGACCACCGGTATATATCGCTGCCGGGGCCCCAAAAACATTAGAATTGTGTGCAACATATGGCGATGGGTGGATCCCGATAGGATATACTCCAGCCTTATTTGAACATCATGCAAATGTCATTAAGGATCACGCAAAGAGATTAGGCAGGGACATATCCCATTTTGAGTTTGCAAATGATGTGGATGTTTATTTTGCTCCAGACGGAGAAGCAGCATGGGAAAAGATGAAAAAAGCGGTTAAGGTCAGCCTCTACAAACCTGAATTATTGAAGGTTCACAACATACAACAGGATTCCGAATTTGATTTTAGGAGATACTTTACTGAATATGCCATGAACAAACCTGAATTGATGGAACAAATGAAAAAAGCATCTTTACAAATCCCTGATGATGTGGCAAGAACTGCTATAGGAGTTGGCAGCCCAGATGATGTAATAGAAATGTTGGAACGATTTATAAAAGCCGGTACAAATCATTTCATAATTCGTTTCTGGGGTGAGGGGCTTTATCAAAACATAGAGACCTTCGGAAATAAAGTTGTTCCCTATTTTGCTGACATGCAAAAATAATTTTTTTCTTTCTCAAAAATAAATATCTAATGATTTAGTTTTCGGAAGTCGCTTTAATTCTTTCTTGACTGTCTTACCTCCTCTCTTTATGGATTCTGCATCATATCCTAATTTGACTAGATAATTAGCAAAATCTTCTTGAAATCCATGAAATGTGTATATTTTGCTGGGATTGCACTGTTTTACAACTTCGAGTAGCTCGCTATGATCACAATGATCGCTAAAGGGGATCACATAGTCTAGGTTCATCATGTTTCTGTAATTTCTATTTATTGCCCATCCGCTGAAACCTATAGTAATTGCGCCATACTTTTCCCTATATTGAGATATCTTGGGATTCTTGCCATTAGTTAAAGGATGTATCATAATCCACGGTCCCTTATCCAATAAACCCAATTCTATTGCATCAGAGAGTGGTGTAGAGTCTTCTAATGACACTCCAAATTGCTTGTACATTTGATTGAACTTGAATATTTCATCATGAATGATTAGCGGCTTCCAAGCGCCAAACAACGAGGTAAGGACCTGTGCCTTCCCCAATGAATATCCCATTAAGATGACTGGAATTCCTCTGCTGTACATTTCTGAAATTAAGGAATTTACCGAATGGGTAATATGTTCTAATGGAGGGAAAATGTATTCAGGCTTTCCAAAGGTTGTTTCAATAATCAGGGTTTCGGCTTTCGGGATAGAAGTTTTTCTAAGAAATGCTCTATCTCTCATAGATAAGTCGCCAGTATAGAAAATCTCGTTTCCAATTAAAAGACCTTTCGATCCTAAAATATGTCCTGTATCAACCAAGGTGCAATCATCTTGAAAACAAATTTCCTTTTCAAAGAAGTACCCACGAAGGTTTGCAATAGATACAGTTTCAGGAGAACATATGATCTTATTTCTCAAATTGAATTTTTTGATTGTAGTTTTATTTAGCAAATGATCGATGTGTGCGTGCGAAATGAATACATAATTATCGTCTAACATTTGCCTCGGGTCTAGATATATTTTTTTTTCCTTGCTTGTAAGTATTATTTGGTGTTTTGTGTCCGAGGTTACTTGATACAGCACTCTTAGAATATCCTTACAGAGCTTATTTATTTAATATTATTTCATTTATTTGAGAACGTTAAAATTAAATTTATATTGAATCAAAATTAAGAAATTGAATCAATCCAAGATTATTTATATTTTGCTTGATGGGATAGGCGACTTACCACATCCAGATTTAAATTATTTGACCCCTCTGGAAGCGGCATATACACCTCATCTTGATAGTATTGCTAGAATGGGTGTATCGGGCCAAGTTGTGAGCGTTGGAGATGGGATTGCTCCTCAGTCTGATATAGCAGTTTTTAATATGTTGGGTTACAATTTTAGAGATATTGAATATTTTGGGAGGGGAGTTGTAGAATGTATCGGTTGTGGCATTGAGTACAAGGAGGGCGATTTAGCACTAAGAGGCAATTTCGCAACCATCGACACTACTAATAAGAAAATTTTAGACAGACGAGCTGGTAGAATTGTAACCGAGGCGGACTCGGCTGCAATCTGCAATCTTATCAGAAAGAATGTTAAGATAGATGGGGTAGAGTTTTCGATAGAGCCAACTATCGGACATAGAGTTGTATTACGTTTTAGGAAGAAAGGAACAACATTAGGTGAGAATGTTACAAATACCGATCCTGCATATGATAAGATAAATGGAATTGGTATTGCATTGGATACTTCCAAAGGGGATTTATATGTAGCAAAATCAGAATCAAAGGATGCAAATTCTCAATTATCAGCCACTATCATAAACCAGTTCTCTGACCAAGTAATGGAAATATTGGATAATTGTCCGGTGAATACAGATAGGAAGCAAAAGAATTTGTTGCCAATAAATTGTATTTTATTGAGAGACGCTGGGAATAGATATCCTCATTTACAGAGTATTGATGATAAATACAATCTAAATTTTGCATCTCTTGTTGATATGCCTGTGGAAATCGGAATTTCACAGATACTGGGAATGAGGTCATACAACGCTGGTTCGCCAGATGAATATGAATTGAAAGCTAGTGAATTATTAAAGATAATTGAAAATCACGATGTAGTTTATGTCCATATTAAAGGCCCTGATGAATTTGGACATGATGGGAATGCCAAGGGTAAGAAAAGCAATATAGATGAAATAGACAAGCGTTTTTTTAGAAAAATTTTGGAAGGAATTAGCACAATCACGGGTATAGAAATCTATTTCATAATTTCAGGCGATCACTCAACACCCTGTATTAAAATGGCCCACACCGACGATCCCATACCTATAATTGTTTCTGGCCAAGGCATTAGGAAAGATACTACATCAAGATTTACAGAATCAAATTCCAAGAGGGGATCATTAGGTAAAATTTATGGATATCAAGTATTAAGTACCGCCATCAAGCAATTAGAAAACCGCAAAGTTTGATCTCACAAGTTACGTAGTTGGTTTAAATCTTAACAACGCACCAATTTTTCCAAGGCTTTGAATCTGGGCCCCCTCTTCGGTTTTAGAAGAAATTATGTCAAGTTTTGTTCCAGCTAGTGAAGCATATTCCTCCAAGTAGTCTATGAAATCCTTTTCATTAATTGTGTAGTCCTGCCCACCACATTTGGAACAAGGGGTAGAGATGAAGTTTTGTTTTGTTTCAATTAGTTGGTCTCTATCGACTATTTTTTCATATCTGAAATCACATTTCTTGCAAATTACTTCTAGGTATATTAAATCAATGCTATCGGTTGCAATTATAGAATCAGTTATTCCTGCCTTGAGATTATTTACAACATCATTCAGACCATATATTCCTAAACCCTTTCCTGAAAAAACTTCACCCATGAATTTTTTGACTATTTTCTTTTCCTCCATGGATCGGAATTCCGACATTATTCCCTGATCATTTACCTTATCTATGATTTCCCTTACCCCTTCGTCACCAGAATACGAGGTATCAAGCGTAGCAATGATATTATTTTGCAGCCTATAGTCGAGATATTCCTCTCTAACAAAAGTCTCTTTTGTGGGTCCTGGGCCTCCTATGATCAGACCCTTGACTGTATATTGATCAATAAAAATTTTTTGGGCATAATTTGCAATACGATGATAATATTCATTAAGTTCACTATCTCTGAGACGTTCAAACCTTCGCGCAGATTGTCCTCCTTGGCGGTGTTTACCCGAAACCCCAGATGTCAAAGTTTCAATTGTTTCCCATCTATCTCCAGTTAAAATTCCTAACCCTGCCTCTTGAGTGTCTATAGATATAATGGCAATTGTACGATCATCTTTTAGCATTTCCTTAATATGATCTATCCAAAAATGATCATCACATCTATACAAGTTAATCTGAACTGGTTTTGGGGGTACAACCGTGAATATTTCTATTTTTTCAGTTCCTAAACCTTTCCCAGTAGGAATGGCCCCGCAAAAAATAACTAATCCGTTTTCAGGAGGCTCCTTATATAATTTTAATTGTTCCATTGTTTTGTTAAGGGCATCCTGAACATGATTTCTGGTCAAATCTGATTTTATGTTTGATGCAGTTCCGGCTTCATTTCTCAATTGTGCTAGAACATCATATATTGGTCTTTTTGGCGGAATATAAACAGTAACTAGTTCAGTACCATGACCAGATATCTTTGATAGGTCATTTAACATTTTGGTTAATTTATATTTTTTTACTGAATCCCATTTTTCGTCGCTACTTGACTGAGGCACAAAATGTTATTTGGTTTTACTTAATTTAATTTTTGACAATTTAGACCTGTCAGGAATCTCGGACCGAAATGAAAATTACAGGAATCCACATTTTTCAACATATTTTACAAAAACTAAATTTTGTCGAATGATTAAGACCATTAATCTAATTTTTTATATTAAGAATTGTTTCTTTTACAAAAAAAGGATACATAATATTTATACAAAGCAAATTGGTGAACTTTTTAGGTAGAAAAATTGTCGGAATTAAGAAAGGATTATTATGTTCAAGATAAGTTTGTTTTAATACCTAATAATATTGATCATACAAACAAAAAATCTGAAATCATTTACAATAAAAAGCAATCTCATCCTGTTACCAACAGTCAAGTATGCCCATATTGCCCTGGATCTACCGGGGATTGCGACAATCTTGT
>JBBRRF010000045.1:0-8705 GCA_038200885.1 Candidatus Nitrosocosmicus sp. | reverse complement strand
TCTCACTCCATCAGAGATGTTTCTGCAAACTTTAATTACACCTGTAATACATACCAAAACTAAGCAACATGGTGTAACCCATGTAGGTAATTAAAAGTGTAACCTATCTGTGTAAGTACAACAATTAGTAATTGGATATCTTGCTGTGATAATGCGTAAAACCAATAGTTTATTCCACACATATTAAGTATTCATGTAAGAAAATTAGAACCCTTATTTGAGCTCAGATGATTCAAGTTTGAGTATTAGAAAAGAAATTTTTTATTAGACTCTTCTTAACTTACATTAACCTTGAATTCTTCGGCGCCTGCTGGGGGCTTGGTCGGGTTTTTCTTGGGCACATTGATTTCTAATACGCCATCAGTTGCTCTTGCATCAATTCTAGAGGGAACTATTTCTTCTGTAAAAGGTATTTGTCTGTGAAAAGATTTGTAAGACCTCTCACTGTAGACGTATTTTTTACCCTTTTCCTTGGTCTTTTCAGTCTGGGATCCCGAAACAGTAATAGAATTCTTTGTTGCCTTCACAATTATTTTTTCCTTGTTTATACCTGGGACTTCTAAATTTATCTCATATTTATCTCCTCTATCGATAACGTCACATAATGGTAGTTGGGTATCTGTAATTCTATCAAAGAATTCAAAAGGTGTTATTGTTTTCATGGGTACAAGTGAAGATGGCCATCCTTGTTCCATAACATTTCGCATGTTCTGGATATTTTGTCTAAATGTTTCAAAAAAATCATCATAATAGTTTGGAAATGAAACGCCTGATTCCCCTTTTATACTGTTATCCTGATTCTTGAGCTCATTGCTTTCTTTATTGGATATATTCTTTGAATCATTTTTAGATGATTCGGATGAGGGCGATGACATAGAATTATGTAGAAGAAGATATTTATATAGGTTTTATAGGATGTCAAAAATGATATAACTACGGTTTAATTTGTTATAGATCTTCGATTATTTCTCTGTTTTTGACACAATTTTTCTTGTATGCTTATTGAATTCTTTTCTTTAGATGGCAATAATAAACTTCGTTTTATCCTTTTATGTGCTAGCACCAGTTTGATATTCTGATAATAATTATTTGTTGGATTTAATCTAAATCCTGGAAGTAATTATACTAATTATCTTTTTTTTTGTTAATTTAGAAACAAGCATCTTCCCAATGTTTAATAACACTGCTTGGATTTGTACATATCAAGTTTATTGCATATGGAAGAACTAAAAATTAATTTTTTAAAAAGGTTTATTGATCTTTACTTTTACCCAAATGTGCTATTGCCTTTATAATATCTGTTTTTGTTATTATTCCAACTATTTCTTGTAATTTGTTTATTACTGGTATTCCACTAATACAATTTCCGATCATTGCTTTGGCTGCTTCATTTAAACTTGCATCTTGATCAATGACTATTGGATCAGATGTCATTAAATCCACTACTGCAAAAGGTATTCTTATTTTTGAATACGAAAATTTATTATTATTTATTATATTTTCAAATTCTTTTGGTTGATCAGTATCACTGTAATTTAACCCTCCAAAATAATTTCCTTTAGGTATCATGTCTCTTGTAGTTATTATGCCTATGGGTTTATTTTCACTCACTACAACTACTCGTGATATATTATATTGATTCATCAATAGTGGTATTATATTTACATTCTCTCCTGGTCTTACAGTAATCACTTTTTTAGTCATATATTCACTTACAGTAAAATTATCCAGGTTACGACTAGCAATTAGTGCTATCAAATCCGTCTTTGTAATTATCTTATCCACATTATTTTCCTCATCCACAATTAATAGAGAGCTAATAGTTTTATCTAGCATAAACTGAGCACAAAGACCTAATGAAAAATTTTTGCTTACTGCATATAATTCGGTTTTGTGCTGGAGCAATTCATCTAACATTATCTCCCCTAGTTTTCGGTTATCAAACGCATGAATAGATAGGAACTTTGTTATATCCTTTTCAGTAACAATCCCAATTACTTTTTTATCTTTAGGTGATGACACAACAATTCTTTTTATATTGTATCTTAGCATTATATTTCTTGCATCAAGAAAAGTCCTATCTGATTCTAATGATACAATAGGTTTAGCAACGTGAAAAGCATTTAGTACAAATGTGTTATTTCTGTTTTGTGACATATGAATAAAGGTTTATTTCCAGGTAATAAGACTTTTTTATTCCGATAGTTTTTGATCTATATTTTTATAGCCAAAGATGTTCAGATATTCAAATGCCGCTTGATGAGAAAGAAAAGATAATCCTGAAAGCCGGAGATATTAGCAGACCATTGATTTCAATTGATGAACAGAAAACACTGTTAGATGTTCGAGATATTATTTTAAAGTTTAATATAAGAAGAATAGCAGTATCAAGTAAAGAAAAAATCATTGGCATTGTTACTGAGAAAGATTTATTTAATTTTTTATATGTGAATTCATCTGATAGAAAATTACTGAGTGAAATACCCGTCAAAGATCTATTAAAGGATCGTAATGAGTTAATTTTAGTTCAAAAAGATGCTTCAGTCCAATTTTGTGCTAAATCTATGCTTAATAATAACATTAGTTCCCTATTCGTATCTAATAGCGAAGGCCAAATAAAGGATATAATTACAAAGACAGATTTGATAGAGATATTTGCATATCATTGTTATGGTTACTTTCCTGTTAAAGAGTGTATGACAAGTAAAGTAATTACAGCGGCTCCGGACGATAGTATCAATTTCATATATAGTCTTATGCACACACATAAAATATCTAGAATAGTAATTGTTAAAGATGATTTCCCAATAGGGATCGTTACTTCAAAGGATTTTCTTCCCGCTAGCCTATTTTATGGTATAAATTTTATGTCAAATAAGATTCCTTCCTCAAGTTCCAAGTTATCCAAAGATAAAATATCAAAACTTATGATATCAGACATAAAGTCGTTCTTAATGTGTAGTGATATAATGACAGCTAAACCTCTATTAATGGATGAAGATGATGATGTAGCAGAATCCGCAAAAATAATGATAAGACATAGGATCAGTGGACTGCCTGTAATCAATAGTGGAATGACCATTACAGGGATTGTAACTAAAACAGATATTCTAAAATCTATAGTAAAGATTTACTAAAAATGATTTTTTATATTGGATACGACCTACTTTAGACTGATCACCGTCATTCCATATTGAGAATAGGCTGGTCATCTTAAAAAATTAAGATAGATAATTACCAAGAACATTTCAAATCTGCATATCAGAACGAAGACTATTTGAGGTAATCGCACCTTGGTTTTGTGTATATTATTATAAAATCAAAGTTCATACGGAATCTGTTCTTCATAGGTTGTTTAGATGACAAAATTTTAATCAAAGTTCACCACACCTTCTTAGATGGCGGCGAAATGGATAATTCATTCCTTAGTGGATTAGGCCCGTTGCATCAGACCATTATAGGGACTTTTTTTACATGGTTGGTTACCGTTATTGGCGCTTCCGTTGTGTTTTTTACCCACAGTATCAACAAGAAGACCTTTGATTCACTTTTGGGATTTGCGGCTGGCATTATGCTGTCGGCTAGTTTTTTTCTCTACTTCTTCCATCAATAACACAGTCATCTCAATTAAATGACCTTCCTTATTGGATTCCTGTGGTGACAGGTTTTATTCTGGGAGCATTGTTAATCTGTATTGCGGACGTTATGATCCGACACTTTCATCAGAAAAACTGTAACAAGAATCCTACGAAATCGGAGATAGATTTTGAGAGTAAGACTATTTTGGTGTTGGCTATAACCATCCACAATATACCAGAAGGGTTGGCAATAGGAATCGCTTTCGCTGCAGCATCACTTGGAATACCAGAAGCTGGTCTAGCCGCTGCAATATCGCTTACAATAGGGATTGGCAGTCTCCATGCCATTGCGAGCTCAGGGAATGTCCAAAATCAAGAGCTTTTGGTATGAACAATTATCGTCTACAGTAGAACCTGTAGCAGGTGTATTAGGAGCCATGTTTGTCGTTGTGGCGCAGCCCCTATTACCTTATGCACTGAGCTCTGCTGCTGGAGCCATGATGCTTGTTGTCATGACAAAATTAATGCCCGAATCTCAACGTGAGGGAAACGGCATCCTTTCTGCTGTTTGTTTTCTAATAGGGTTTTCAGTTATGATGATACTGGATTTGGCATTAGCTTAGTTCTAAAGAGATCAACTAATCCAGAAATGAGGGCCGACAAATGATTTTCGTCATATTATGATTAAAAAGAGTGACAAAATTACTTTCATCTTGCAAAAATTACGCTCTGTTTTACCTATTGGCCAGTTTGCCAATTGGTATAAGCTATACAGGGAAGAAATGAAAAAAGATATAAAAGTTAGGCCTAAGATATCAAATGACAGTTTATACTCTTATTTTTAAAAACTTATAGTAACGGAATTGTCTGTGATAATTGATTGACATTCTATTCCCAGTGTAATCCTAACTACAGTTTCTAAATACGTTTTCAAGAATATTGATCCCTTTTTGCCTAATTCATGTCGTATACTAAACTTGTTTACTCTACTTTCTGTAACTTGATGATCGTATTGGCCATAACCACAATGATCAAAAAACATTTTAATAAATCCAATCACATGTGATTGGTCAATTTCTTTCCATTTAAAAAGAATAAACTCCCTGGGTGCTTTTGTGGCGATATCTATCGCAAGGTGATTTATTTTATCATTTTCTAAGCTTTCTAATAGCAATTTAAATGCCTCTCGACTTAGAATTATCGTTCCAAATCTTTTTACATACTTGCTCCAGTCTACATATTCTCCAAATATCTGATTTACAAGCGTATTCATACTCACTTTCTTTTCTTCTGCCTCTGCTCTTAATACTTCATCATATTCTTTGTTTATTCTAAAGGATACTGTAGAAGTTTTTTTTCCTTTCTGGCGGTACATTTAGTATTAATCTATTTTATTACGAGTATACTTGCAAATAAGTACAATGTAAACGTCTTATAGAAATATTGTTTTCACTATTTTTATTTATATATATGAACAGAAATAAACCCTTAGAAAATAGCAATCTCTCTATCACTTCTGATGAATTAAAATCAAAACTTGATAGTAGAGTTCCACTACTGCTATTTGAAATAAGAGACTCAAAGAACTTTGAAAAACGTCATATTCCCGGCTCTGCATGTGCAGTTTGTAATGAGGAAACCAAAAGAACTATTATGCCTCGATTACCAAAAGACATGGAGATCGTTTTAGTCGGAGAACAAACACCAGGTGATTCAGAAAAAGACTATACAAAACAAATGGCAGAAATGATGAGGCAAATAGGACTAAATTCACGGTATTTAGAAGGTGGGATTTCATCATGGAAATGGCAGTTCAATGAATCTATGGATGGAGACATATCTCCAAAGGACTTGAAGAAATTAATTGATTCAAAAAAAGATAAAGAAAATCTTTTCCTTCTTGATGTGAGAGAGCCTGATGAATTTAATCAATGGAATATAGATGGTAGTAAGAACATTCCTCTAGGTAAATTGGCTAATCCGGAATCCTTAGCTATGATCCCAAAAGACAAAAAAATAGTGACAATTTGTCCCCATGGAAATAGGTCGACTATTGGAAAATATATTCTTGAAAGATACGGTTACAATGTAAGCTCATTAGAAGGAGGATTAAAGGCATGGAGTTTTTCATTTGAAATCGCGACAACTGAATATAACATTGACAATTCATCAAAGATAAAGTTATTTCAGTTTAGAAGGATTGGTAAAGGTTGTATATCATATCTATTGGATTCAGATGGTCGATCTATCATAATAGACCCAGTGTATCCTATTAATGAATATCTAGATAAAGTATCTGAAATAGGAACAAAGATTATCAAAATAATCGATACTCATCAGCATGCCGATCATGTCTCTGCTGCAAAATCACTAGCAAAGGAAGCTGGCGCACGATATCTCCAGAGTGGCTATGAGAGCTATTCTAAGGAAGCCATTAGCACTAACCAAGTTAAAGATGGTGATATCATATCAGTAGGCAAAATCAAGCTAAAAGCAATCCACACTCCAGGTCATACCTTGGGAAGCATTTCATTTTTGATTGAGGGTAACGTCAATAGCGTAGATGCCTATGACAAATTTACAAGATTACTATTTACTGGTGATACTTTGTTTGTAAATGGGGTCGGAAGACCAGACTTGAGAGATAAGGCCAAAGAATTCTCTGAGAATTTGTATGATACTTTACATCAAAAGATTATGATCATACCAAGTGATACAGTGATACTGCCATCTCATTTTGACAAAGATGTCAAGACAAACAAGATTTTATCTTCGACTTTAGGTGAAATAGAACAGAGGGGAATATTTTTGAATCAACAATTAACAAGAGAGCAATTCATACAAAACCTTGCTACTAAAGTAATGGCAGTTCCGCCTAATTATTTAGAAATCATATCTATTAACAAGGGTGAAAAAGTATATCCATCATCATCTGATATCTTTGAATTGGAAATGGGTCCAAACAGATGTAGTATTACCTCCTAGTAGGATAAATTAATTCTAGAATGTTAAACTTATTTTTTTATAATACTGCAAGTAGGAAATAGACTAGTAGATGATAGCAGAGGTATTTTTCTGGCCTATATATTTTTTATATTTCATTCTCGAAATGCTTTGTGTAGAACTTGAAAGCCTATTGCTACTAAACTCTTTGCAAGTAATTTCGTTTTTACAAATAATTTCGGCTGATCTAATTCAGTACTCTATTCTCATATTTCTAGTAACTGCTATTGGAATGCTGATTGGACTTTCTCTTGGATTGATTGGAGGCGGGGGCTCTATACTGGCAGTACCATTATTAGTTTATGTAATAGGATTGGAACCTCATGTAGCAATAGGAACTTCTGCTCTTGTGGTTGGTATCAATGCGCTAATTAGCTTTATTGATCACAAAAAAAAGGGTCATGTATTATTGAATATAGGTTTACTATTTGCTATTCCTGGAGTAGTGGGAACCCTAATTGGATCCTATTTGGGTTTACTGACACCTGCAAATAGTCTCTTAATTTTGTTTGCACTATTTATGATCTCTATAGCGATCAAGTTACTAATACAAAAGAAAGACAAGAAAAAGGACAAAGATTTTATTTATGATCACTTACAAGAAACAACAAAAGACAACGAGGCAGACCGAAAGACAAGAGGTCAACTCAATACCGGAATTAATTCAGGTACTAATAAAAGGTACAAGCATTTAAAAGTGGCAATTATGGGAACCCTGGTAGGGTTAATGGCAGGATATTTTGGAATCGGAGGAGGCTTTTTAATTGTTCCATCTTTAATGTATCTGAATATAAATATTGTAAATTCAATTGGAACGTCGCTATTACCTGTAAGCTTTTTTGGACTCACTACTGCTGCTAGTTATTCGTTTTCAGGTCAGATCAATTTTCTGATAGCCATACTGTTAATTTGTGGAGGTATTGTTGGTGGAAAAGTTGGAATGGCATTATCATCAAAAGCTTCAAAAACACTATTAACAAAGATCTTTTCAGTATTGCTAATTACTGTCGCTATATACATAATAATAAAAACAATTATGTGGTGACCATTATTCTATTCTATACTGTTAATTACTTGTAATAGAAGAATAATTCCTCAAATCCTTTGGATGCTAGTAATAAGGAAAATGAAATAAAAGAGGAATGCACAGTATGAGTGGAATCGACAGTATGTCAAGTATGGAAATTGGGCATTTAAAAATTAGCTTAATATGAAAAAACGGTAAAATGAAGACAATGTTCTTCATTATTGCGAGTCCTCGTAGAATGACATGAACTTTTATGGGCATAAAGATAGGAAGAAATAACTCCACTAACCCGACAAGATATTAACAAGTAACAAAATTGCTAAAACAGGCAGGTAATGGCTATAGTGTATGAACAAGGATATAGGATTTGTAATTAGTGGTGGTGGTGGTGGTTATGGTTTACCGTGAGACAGCTTTGTCACATCACTATGAAAAGATCCGGTCCAGATTTGCTGAT
Organism: Candidatus Nitrosocosmicus sp.; assembly: GCA_038200885.1. Lineage (GTDB taxonomy): Archaea > Thermoproteota > Nitrososphaeria > Nitrososphaerales > Nitrososphaeraceae > Nitrosocosmicus. The sequence goes on along the minus strand of JBBRRF010000045.1, from coordinate 640 downwards.
TTTTAAATACAAGGATTTATTTATTCAGGTCAATTAATATTTATACATGTTTTTCTATTAGCTAATAGCAAATAACACTTTTAATTTCTAAAATATTCTATGTTTGAAATAAACTCTAATTTTTTGATATTAGAAGATAGTATCAACAACAATATACAAACGATGTATCTCGTAATCCATATTCGATGCGATCTCCTTTGTTTTGTCTAATTCCTTCATCAAGTTTTATGACATATGGGGCCGAAATACTAGGCATATCCTAGGTCATAACTACATAATAAAATTTAGTATGTATGGTTTACGTATTCTTGCAGAACTTAGTTTGTCCAAGACATACAGTTTCATCTAAAAAATAATGTGTTTACCTGTATTGATCTCTTGTATAGATGGCACAGATAGTAGTATTGATATGACTTTTCAGTACTTGTTCATCCATTTTTAAAGCATCTAAGGTTATCTAGAAAACTATACACGTAGCACTAAAGAATCTGGTTATACTACCTATACCAATTAAGATAATTACATAAACCAAGATAAGCCCCATCTGTATATTTCCTACAAATATTTATAGCTAGGTGGATTACATTCTCTTTCTGTATATCTTTGATTATTACATACAAGGCATCGTTTGAGAGGGCTT
>JBBRRF010000044.1:0-8792 GCA_038200885.1 Candidatus Nitrosocosmicus sp. | reverse complement strand
TGATCACTGAAATATAATCTATAATTTAGTATTTCTAGGATTACCTTAATTGCATACTTACCTAGGAGTAGGAGTTCTGAATATGTTATATTGTCTGCACCTTTATGTACGAGTGCTGACCTGATGTTATACAAATATTCTATATCTTCATAAATAGATTGCTTTTCCTGAGTCCCTTTGCCCAAAATCAGAGCGATTCTTGTACATAGATTTGTAGTAATATTGGTCTCTTTAATCCTCAACAACAAAATTTCTACAGAAATGAAAAAATTCAGAAATGAATACTTGTGAATAAAATCATTGACTCCTTCTCCAAAAAAGTCAACAGAGTTAACTAGCAATCTTTCCAATTCATTATTTGAGTCACTTTTAAGTATATCTGATAAAGTGTTTACATAGTGTTGAACATCATCAAAGAATTTTGCATCTATTGTGAAAGGAATACTAACTGGATTCTTTATTTCAATATTTGATTTTTCATATGAAGTTACATAATCAATGAACTGTCCTTTGTTAAAAGTAAAACCACTTATTCCAAAATAGTTGAAAGATTGAGATAGAGTAGACCCTTTTTTGTAAAAATAGAAAAGTCTTACTATGTTTATAATTAGTTTTATTTGGTCCAGACCAATAGTCTTAATTTGTTCAACTTCGATTCCGTTTGTTTCATATAAGGCTAAAGAAATTCCAATGTTAACTCTTCCTTTAAACAGCGAGCTTACATATTGGTTTACATTTACATTCGGTGCATTTAAATTAGAATCAAACTTGTCAGATAGTCTTTTTATTTCATTAGAAGAGTGACCAATTATTTTTATATCGCCTATTGCAAAGTCTATCTCCGTATTTAAGTAGTTAATAATGATGAAATAAGAGATTGGAGACTGAGGTTTAGTTTCCAACTCTTTTATCAATTTTTGTATATTATTGTCTAAGTTGTCAAAAAAATCTTTCTGTTCTTGCTTGATAAAGAGCGATATCCATTTGTGAAGGTAGATCTTTAATGTACGTTCAGTATAGCATTTCTTTATGATCTTACTTTCGCAAAAGACATTTACTATACTATTCAATTCTTTGTCGAGATTATTAATAGAGGGGGTAACGGAGTTGAATTTTGCATCTGTTGAATTACTGTTCCTTAAATTTTTATTAATCTTTAGGATTGATCTTTTTAGATTACCAAAATCCATTAGAGACTGATTTCTCTTTCAACTAAAATACTTTAGCCAAAGTTTATTCTTCAAGCAAAATTTCGTTGGAGATATATATGAAGGCCCATTCAATTGGCAGTTGATATTTGAGATCTTGTTCTCAGAAAGGTCTGAAGTACATGTCAGATGTTCAAAAGAATTATACCAAAAGTAACAAGTTCATATGTATAATAAAATGAGTATGTCTTGTAGATTTGTAGTATAACTTATGTTTACAAAAATAATAAATAACAATTTAGAATTCTGATTGTGCTATTCAAACTTATTTACAACCCCAAATCCCATTGCTAAATCTTTTACATCTATACTGTCATTCGGAAGCTGATCTATCCAAGGATTTGTCCAAATTCAGCTTAATTTCATGGATGGTTAACGGTTTAACGGAGTGAGATGACACTCACAAGACTTCTAAAGCATCTGGAGAGACACAATTAATGGGTAGATTCACAAGTTAGTTTTTGAGTAAAGAGATAAATACAATCCTTATTTTCTTGTGTTTTCATTATCAATCGTTCAAGTCAAAGTTATACGGACTAAAAATTATTTCACAGTTTAGTTTACAATCCACTAGAAGTTAATTTTTGGAAAATGAGTTAAATATAGCTCTCTCAAGCTCTGCAAGATTCTGATAACCTGTGCTTTCATGATTTTTGTACTCACCCATTAGTTGCCATATCTCCTCTTCAATACAAAACTTTTGTTCGACCTCAATATCATCCAATAATGCATTAAATACGATATCCTTGTAAAGAGAAGGACTATACTTTCCTGCCTCTTTGATTAATAGTTTGATAGAGTCTGCTGATTGTGGATACACTAACCAATAAACTCGTGGAATTTCTGAGGATGTAAAGTCAGACTCGAGAAAATTCTTGAGCCTAACTTGAATTTCACTAGTAATTAGATCGATCTTAGTTAAATCACTAATCAACAAGTAACATCTAATAAATTTTTCATCTTCTAATGTGGAACAGCGAGCAAGAATTTTATCTATAAAAAGTTTTAGAGATTCTTTATCCTCTACCAACTCCAGGTGAAGATTGGTTAAGCAATATTTAATTCGATTCTCATAGATTGTCTCTCTAGCCTTATCGTTATCTGTTTTAAGGTATAAATTCAAAAAAAATTCAAATATCTCGGGTGCAAAACTATCTTCATTTATAGATACCTTATAAATCGTAAGTATCCCTTCAGATATATTGTATGGGTTTTTCTTGAATCTTGATTCATGTTGTTCCTTAAATTTTCTAATATCTAATACGGTATGTTTATGAGGGTTTGTGTCTATATCCTTGTGACAATTAGGACACAAAATCACCACATTTTCAAATTTATACCTTTGCACTTCACTTTGTTTAGAATTGTACCGCGGACCCCTTCACTTGCTGCTTCGATGTGGCATATTATGCCTTTAACCGCTTCGAGTTCTTCATATACTAATCGTACCTCACAACCAGGCATAGCGCATTGATTTCCAGACAAAGCAAATAATTTCTTCACTACAGGATCGCTAATATCTTTTCTATTAGCTTTAGTAACTTTTTTCGAGAACTTTTCTTCTATCTTGGAATCCATATATTATATTAAATATTGGCAATCATATTACTGAACTGACTCCTTTTACGATTAGTTTGAGTAGATTACCTATTTATTAAGAATAATGGATAGTCCCATCAGTAATTGCAAAATTATACAAATAAGAGGGTTATTATTCCCAAATTCGGCGACATCGGAGCTGATAAGTACTTCAGTCCACGATTCATAACTATTCAAAAAGGCGAAGTAATCGAATGGATTAATTTTGACACTAACCCACATGTTTTAGTATTTAGTATTGTTAAACCGATTAGTAACATATCCATTCCATCATTGGGTCCTATTAACCCTGACGATTTAAAAGAAATGTCTTTCAACTATGATGTAAGACGTATTGATTATAATTGTAAATTTCATCCGTTTGAAAAGGGCTCAATAATTGTACTCCCAAATAGAGATTTAAACAACACTGAATATCTCCGATTTCTTCAAGATGTATTTGATATTCCAACACCTGACATACTAAATCATTTGAGATTTAACAATATCGCTAATGTCAATTAAAAGGTAAGAAATGATGAAAGATAATATTACAGTCGATGATCTTAAGAAATACTTCGATCCTTTCATCTTCGATAATCTTAATAATTTTGCGATGACTGAAATTCAAAGGCGTCAAATAACCGTTGTCTTCTGGGACATATCGGGCTTTTCCGATGCCTGCAATCAATTAGTAAAAGGACAGGAAGCTATCATAGCTTTTCTGAAGGAATACTTCTCATTAGCTTCGGAAATCATAGGAAGACATGCTGGAGTTCTTGATAAGTTTATTGGAGACGGCATAATGGCGTACTTTGGTTATCCAATTGAAAATGAGAATCATTCGGTGGCTGCAGTTACGGCTGCGTTAGAACTAAAGGAGAAATTTGAAGAAATCCGAAAAAGATATGAAAAAATGTGGAATCATTTTTACGGTCAGAAAATATCGATCAAAGTTAAGTGCGGTATGCATTCGGGTATTGTTTTTTGTGGACTAATAGAGGCTGGTACTAGGAACCAAATTACAGTCGTCGGAGACGACGTTAATCTTGCTAGTAGACTGGAGGGTATTGCTGAGGATAATCAAATAATTGTTTCGGAAGTCTTGCGAAATATGGTTGAAGATGACTTTAACTTTCAAGAAAGGAAACTTAAACCTGAGGAAAAAATCAAGTCTTTTGATCATATTGAGCATGTATTTTTGGTACTTGATAGAAAACGAGCATTAGAACCTGAAGTTCAAGTCAAAACGCCATATAGGATACTTACAAAGGTGGAGTTAAAGACATTTTCATTTAAGAAAGCAAAGTTCGAACTGTCTCAAAAATATCATGAACTTTTGAGATTTGAAGATATAACTATAAATAAATTAGGTACATACTATTATGAATTAACCGTTACTATCAAAGGTTCAGTCCTTTATGGTTTCATCGATTTGTTAGTTAAAGATAAAACAAATGAGGAAGACTGGTTTCCAGATTATAAGACATTTGATGGTACTAACTATGTGGGACGCTTACAAATGAATAACCAAACCTATACAGATCATTTGCTAATTGATACATCTAAAATCCTTAGAGATGATTGGAAACTTTTTGTACTTATATTTGAGGATTCGGAGAAATCCACAACAGGTGCAAGAAAGCTAGTTTGTGGTGCTGAGATTCACATATAGCCGCACCAAAAAACCCTGAACATTCAAGAAAAATAATTCTATGAGGTCGTAATATTCAAATTGAGCATATGTGTTTGTATTTAAACTTTTGATTGCTTTGCAATTATCAAAATGCTTATTATAAAATAAATTAAATAAGAATTCCAGTGATATCTTTTATTGGTCTTTTAGGTGTTTTAAAATTTCGAAATGTGGATATGCAATGACTACTGATATCAAGAATGTATAATTATCACAGGCTGAAAATAAGAAAGCCAGTTTTTTTATATTATTTGATGTATAGGCAAGGATTAACAAATACAGATTTCGCAAAGGCTTTGCCATATAGAATGCTAAAAATGCTTGACAAGAAATTCTCATTGAAAAAAACTGATGTAATATTTAACCATAAAATGATACTAGATAAACCAGATTCCTTGAATTTAGCATGGAACCGAGTATATGAGCCATTTGAAACTATGATAATGTCTACTTTGATCAAACCAAATGATATAGTAGTAGATGTAGGAGCTAATATAGGATATTATACTCTTATCTTCTCTAGGTTAACTGGAAAATATGGGAGAGTATTTGCATTTGAACCAAGTCAAAGTAATTTTAAAATACTGAATGAAAATATACATATTAACAAGTATTCTGATAGAGTGGTAACTATCAATAGAGCTGTTTCTGACAGAGATGATGATGAAGTAAACTTGTATCTGAATGATGAAAACCACGGAATGAATAGAATTTTTTTGTCGGAAAAATACAGCGACAAAAAATATCGTATAGAGCGAATAAAAACTATCAGGCTAGATAGTTTCTTCGAAAAGATACAATCACATAAAATAGATTTTGTTAAATTGGATATTGAGGGCTCCGAGTACGGCGCCATAAATGGATTGCAAAAAGTTATTGAGAGCAATAAGGATATAAAGTTGATCACTGAATTTCACCCAACTAGCATCGTAGAATACGGCGTCGAGCCAATCCAATTCCTGGAATTGTTATATTCCTTTGATTTTAACGTATGGAGTTTGGACCGAGTGTCAAGAGGCAAAAAGAAAATTGAAATAAACAATAAGAAAGAAATTGATGATTTGGTTAAAGCAGCTAATAAACATACAACTAATTTGCTTTGTTCAAGATGAAATAGTATCAATTTTTTATTTATAAAATTACTCTAGGCGTTTTCACAGCTAACTTAATAAATTAATTGTTGGGGTGGCATTTCGGATCATTCTCTATTATTATTCTACTTAAAAATCACCTAGATATTTCTAATGATTTTTTTACGATTTATTTATACAAAATGCGCATATACTTATTGGAAGTTAAAATGATATGTTTGGACGTCAGAAATCAATTAATCATCCATCTAAAAGTGACTATTATGGTCTCAGTTACATAGTAATGGAACGTCCTGGACGTACAAAAATATTAAATGCACAATCAGAATCCACATCGCAGGATTCATACAATTATCATATTTTATACACCTTCGCTCACGCTTTTGAAATGCAAATGAAGGATAAATTGAGCAAGAAAGAGTGGGATAGCTGGTTGAATTTGATCAGAACCACCTTCACAAGTCAGTCAATCTCCGAAGCTTGGACAAAAGATTCGGATCTGCGAGAATGGTTCGATCCTCAATTTAGTAGTTTCATTAGCAAAGAAATAATGCCATTATCTGTAACTACCTGATATTTTTTGTTCCTTAGAAATCAGAATCTATAAGGCTAACAAAGGGTTTTTGAACAAATTTATTCTAGTAAATTTAATGCTGATAAACTATTCACTTTAATTATACAGTAACACTGGAAATACCTATTATTTCTAGATATCGTTAAAAATAGATTATGCGCTTGTTTTTCTATATATCATTATTTTTTAATTGGTCATAATATTTCATGACCCTATCTGCAACTATACGTGAATCGTGTAATTTTTCGACATAACTCTTTCCCTCATGAGAAAGTTTTTTTTGCATAGTTTTATCATTCATTAGATATTGCAGATCCGCTGAGAATGTCTCTTTAGTGGTTCTAAAAATCGGAGGTTTGTAAACGTCGTATAACTCGTCTGATACATATGCAATAACGGGTTTGCCTAATGCCATTGCTTCTAATTCAAATTTTCCAAACCAACCTAGTTCAGTAATTATTTTGCCCAGAACAATATCACATTCCATTATCTTTTCAAGACATTTTTCATTAGCCATGTTAAAAACTTCAACGACTTCGATACCATGCTGTCTCTTAAAATCATTAATCATTACATATATGTAATTCCACTCTGGCTTGTTTCGATAATATGGATAATGGGCTAATTTAGTAGGGGATGAGTTTTCAATACTTGTTTTTCTATACTTCTTGATCAAATCAAGATCAATTGGATTAGGTAACCACTTGCCATTTGGAGTAAATTTTAGTAGATCAGGTGTGGAAACTAAACAGAAATCGTTGTCTACTATACCCGCATTACGGATATCACTACCGTGATAATGTTTTAAAAAGATCTTTTTCTTAAAATTCTTCTTCAAGTAGGAATATAACGTTCCAAATGGTGAATGATAATGCCATATATCATAAAACCTTAATCGAGTATAGAAGAGAGTTTTTTCAAGTATGGAGTTATAATTAACTCGTATGCCTCCAAATCGATTTTGAGTTATTTCACTAAAAACAAATACATTTGTTTCAAGACCTTTTTTATGTTGCTCCTTCGAAATCGCTGAACCAACTCCAGCAGTATTACCAATTTGAGCAATACGCATTATGTATTCAAGACCTCGCCAATAAAGCGAATTTACCATACGAGTATATTGAAAATATGTAGCCTTCGCAAGAATTCCGCATACTATTTTATAGACCGATTCTCGAAATTTATATGATCCAGATGAAATTAATAATAAATTCTTGCGGTATTCATTTAGTTAAAAAACCACCATATGAAATTATTGCTCGCTAAAACTATTTTGTTATAATCATAAATTATCTATTTTATTAAAAAATTGGATAGACATTTTATACTTTAACCACAAAATAGAGACATGAATGCAACTAAATTAGTTTTGTTCGCTATCACACTTGCAGTAATATTTTCTATAACTGAAGTCTCGATATTCCAGTCCATTGCTAATGCACAGACTCCTACTACATCCGATCTTCCTGTCACCATTGGGAATGAATCAACATCTGACATGGGATTGACAAATAACTCGATGCCTGTTCCAAACACTACAACCGTCTATGCTCCACCGCCTGTGTGAAACCAGTAAAAATATTCATTTTATACAAAATTAAATTTCCATGCCAAATGGATAAACTCCCAAGTTGAGCATCGGAGTTCGAGTCCCAAACTTCGTCTGAGCTTATTTTATTTTTAATAGTTGATCTCTTGTTCTTTTGAGAAAAAAGATATTATAAAATATTGCAGAATCATATTAACAAATCCTGATATTTAATAGTCATATTATTACATGTACTTCAAATATTGTCTATATGAAGGAACACGTTGAATCTGAGGAGATCAGATACTAGATGTGACGAATAGTAGATAATATTTGTTATTCATTCAAACTTTTTTCTGCATATCAATGCAATCAAACATTACCGTCATTACAAGGGATGTCATATGGTGGATTTGGAATCAAATTCAGCTTGTTTACCGTATAAAAGCTTTGTTCCATAATCTTTTACAATGAAGAACTTTATGAAGGTGAACATTTTAGCAATTTTGGGAATTAGTTTGGTATTGATAGTAAATACTGGAGGCTCAAGTATCTATGGACAAAATTTTTCCAATCAAACAAGCGGACATAATACAACTCAACAACAACTAGATCAAGCCAACCAATCAAAACAACAAGCTCAACAACAACTACAACAAACGGAACAACTAGCTCAACAAGCAAACCAAACTCCGCAACAAACGAACCAATCAAAGCAACAAGATCCAAAGATGAATGAAAAACTACTAAACTACACAAATGCAGCTATTTTAGCTTTAAATGATGATAACACAGACGCAGCACAAAGTAACCTAGCATTAATTCAAACTACTTTGATTAATGAAACCGGCAAACAAGTAATAGTTGTTCCAACTCCAGAAGCATCCACAGATGAATCAGATGATGGGTCTGATGAATAATTTTTTTATATTTGGTAAATTAATAAACATCTGAAGATCAAAAGCATTACTTGTTTTATTAGATCTCTTGCGTAATTAGCACAGGTTAGCATGGTCTTTTGGCCATTATCGATTTCTATAACTAACAGATATTCATTATTCTATAATTTACCAATCCAGATACTATATCTGATATTCTGTCGTATTTTCTTAGCCTG
>JBBRRF010000043.1:0-8836 GCA_038200885.1 Candidatus Nitrosocosmicus sp. | reverse complement strand
TATCGATTGTAACGGAAGGAGGTGAGATGTCAAGTTCTGGGAATGATATGAACGCAATGATTATGAAAAAGCCAAGTCAAGATGGCTACAATAAGGATATAAAATATAATATGGATATGGATAAAAATCAATAGGAATTATCAAATGGCCAGTTAAAAGTAGAGATTTGGGAATTGGCAAGAATATAAGCAATTTTATTTTGAACCTTTTTCTCGTTTATGCGCCAGAATTTGTATGATAAAGAACAACAAATCTAATCAGCGTTCCCTAGTTCATTCGCTAAAATGTATAGGAAAGAAAAGAATTAAAACGATAAGATCCTGATAATACAGACAATTAATGTCTTTTACCAGTGAATTAAAGAAAGACTCGATAGACATATGGAACAATATACTTGACCATGTATTCATTCAGGAAATCTCAAACGATACTTTGCCAAAAGGAAAGTTTATTGCCTATTTACTTCAAGACAGGATTTTCCTAAAAGAATTTTGTATTTTATTAGATAAAGGTATGAGGATGGCTCCAGATAAGGATATAAAAAAATGGTTCAGAGAGCTAACAACAGGTATTACCAAAGTAGAGATGAAGATGCAAGATGACCTATTAGAATTATTGAGATACACAGATTATGATACAACTGTAGCGTCTTTACCTAACGAGACAACACTTGATTATATTTACGATACAAGGAAGTTATCTACGGAGCCAATTAAGTTATACGAATTAATTTCATTTATTGCTCCATGTCCCTGGACGTACTATGAAATAGCCGATAAAATCAGTAAAGAAAATAGAATAAAGGATATTGTAACAAAAAGGTGGATTGAATTCTATTGTTCAGATGAATCCAAACAACAAGTTGATCATATCACCTATATGTTAAACGAGATAACAAAGGATTTGACCCCGAATGAAAAGTCTGTTATGAAAAGATATTTCAAAATGGCTTGTAGGAATGAATTGGAATTCTGGAACATGGCTTATAACACAAAATTAACAAGACTATTATAATCGATAAAAACGATATTTAGGTACCGGTTAATGGAAAAGTCCATATCAAGTATAATAGAGAACAGATAATAAAAAAGTTATATTAAAAAAATTTCATTATTGTTAAAAATAGGAATTAATTATTTTTTTATCCTTGTGCTAATGCGTTGTTACCCGTGTTTGTTTGACTTTGAGAGTTAAAGTTGTTGCCAGAGCCTACTGTGTTTCCGCCTGATACTACTACACTTCCTTGGTTAGAAGATTGAGATTGGCTTATACTTTGTTCGGCACTGTTTCCACCTTGTCCACTCTGTGCTAAAGCGTTATTACCACTGTTGAATTGATGCTGGAAGCTGGCGTTATTGCATGAAAGCCAGGTATTAACACCTGAAACACACAAACCATTTTGGTTTGATGACTGTGATTGTTCTATTGACTGCTTGGCCTTGTTACCTTTCTTCTTTGTTGCAAACGCATCATCCATAGCCACAAGAGGACTAGATACAAGAGCTAGTGCAACCACGATGGCTATTGAGTATACATAGAGTTTTTTGTTGTTGTTTTTGTTGTTGTGAATGTTTGTTTTATTCATACCTTTAGCAAGAGAGAAAAATTATAAGGGATTTGCTAACTAACTGCAATACTCTAATATTCTAATAGTGTTAGAATCAGAAATAGTCCAGAATCATTATGATAAATATTTTTCAACATACTTTTGTTTGTGTCTACAATCTTACACGAATAGATATATCGTTACTAAAACAGGTATCGAATTTGGTAGGATTTGGAACCTGCTAATGTGCGGGTTGGACCACCATTTAAATGGTTATAATCCTATTGGTCCAGCAATATCGTATACGGTAGTTCTCTGTTGTAATTACCATTGGTAAACCGAGTTAAATCTCAACATAATGTGTGTTTGTTAAACTCTTGTTGTTATAGCACTTTGCTGATATACAATTCACCTAAGGACAACAGATTTGACTAGGCTCTTAATGGGAGTCCTCAAATTATACAAAAATTGGATGGAGTTGGAGCCAATGATACCTCTAGTTTACAGTAACAGTACCTGACATCCAAGGATGGATTACACATATGTAATAGAAAGTGCCTGGATTCTCAAAAGTCACTGTGAATGAGGTGATTGGCGGAGCACCTGGTGGGACTTGTCCCATTGGCCACATCCAACCAGAGTTAACATAGCTTTCATCACCGGTAAAGGTATAGTTTGAGTTAGGTGGGATGTGAGTTACATTTGTCCTGTTGTTATCGACTGTAACTGGAGCAGATGCCCTAAGATTATCCACTATCACCAATTTGTTACTTGGATTTGAGTTGTCAGGGATTATTGTTGGTTCAACATTTGGAGCTGAAATTGCAGAAGTTAATTCGGTGTTGTTTGGAACACTAAAAGGGGCGACCAAAGGAGGAATCATTTCCTTGTCCCTAACAAAGGTGACGGTGTGAGGTTCTGCAACCTGCATAGGATTGGTCCATGTAATGCTTTCTCCGGCATTAATGGTAACATTTTGGGGCGTAAATTTATCCTAGTCTGTTCCGTTTCCGCCTGCACTAACTGTGCTTGATACTGCATTGACTTCTCCTTGGGATGAAACTCCAAATATTACAAATAGTGAAAAGACAAGCAAACTTGCATTTACAGTTATTATTTTTGTTATCATTGTATTTTCAAATTGTCAGGAAATATAAAAACCTATAGTCATTGTTAAACAGGATAGATCCTTAATACTCAATATGCTCACATTGCATTAAGTTTTATGATGGCCTTCCGAACACAAATGATTAATTTACTATTTAGATCAAATACGATATAGCACTTTGCCTATCATAAGTAAAAGACCGAAATGACTTTGATTAATCATGTTTTTTCAGGAGGGGGTGTCAATTTATGAAAAATACCTTTGTCATTTCAATTCTAGAGATGATACTTTATTATCACCGAATTTAATATAATGATAGTAATATTGACTAATAGAATAAGAAATAAGAATGGAGAATAACGAAAAAAAATGAAGACAGAAATCAACTTTTGTGACTTATTGAACGCTATTTAGTCCGTGCTTAAGTATAATACGGACTCTAAACATCAGGCAAAATCCTTTAAACTACTCATTAATTGTTTTTCACATGATAAATTATCATACGAAATTCTTTTGGTATGAATCAATATGTAAATTGAAATACGGTAAATAATAAGGAATTAAAAGATAATTTATGCGATCAAACAATTTTTATATTCAAGAAATAATAAATAGAGCGAGAGTTGCTAGACTTTCTACGATTGATTATGAGAAACAAATACCTCATATAGTACCCGTGGTTTTTGCATTTGATGGTCACCATTATTTTATACCATTAGATAATAAAAGAAAAAAAGAAACAGTTGAAAAACTAAAAAGAGTTAGGAACATTCAACATTATCCTAATGCTGTCTTGCTCATAGACGAATATAATGAAGATCGGAGCAAATTACTTTTTGTAATGATTCAAGGTAAAGCGTATCTAATTGCTGAAGGAGATGAAGGAGAAATGAGCAGAACCTGTGAATATGATCGTAATAACTATAGTGTTCCTTCAGTAAAAAAAGGACATAAGTTGCTTTATCAAAAATATACCCAATACCAAAAAGTAGGAATTGGTAAATATTGTATAATAGTAAAACCACAAAAAATTATATTTTGGAAGAATGAATAACTTTTTATCTTTTGATTGGGTCTTATCTACCGGGCAAATTTTGAAAATTGCTTTGTGAGATCAATCATTTTATCTATATCTTTACCAATAGGTGAAAAGTTGTATGCAAATATTATATGATCAACATCCAAGTCTTTTATTTTTCTTATATCCTCGCCAATTTCATCAATTGTTCCTGTCAAAGTAGGCCTATCAGCATTATTATCCGGATTAAAAGTACTGTCTTTAAGATATGGATAAGCTAGGAGAATGATTTTGAAATTAGTGGAATCTTTATTGGTCTTGGTTATTTCGTTTCTAAAGCTATTTACAACACTTTGAACATAACCAAATGGTGCTATACCGCCAATAATACCAAGCCAACCATTTAAATCATTTTCAACTATTCTTCTTAACGCATTGGGACTAAAACCCCCAAGATATATAGGAATATGTGGCTTTTGTACCGGTTTCGGTCCAATCTTTGATTTGGGTATATTATAATACTGTCCTTTAAATTTAACATCTTCATCCATCCAAATCTTTTTTAACATCTTGACGTATTCATCGGCTCTTTTTCCCTTATTATTAAATGGAATGTTAGAAACCTGGTATTCGTCTTTGGACCAACCGATCCCGAGCCCAGAAATGATTCTACCTTCAGAAAAGACGTCTAGTGTAGCAAGTCTTCTAGCTAAAATTACTGGATTATGAAATAGTATATCTATTACTGATGTTCCTAAGGAAATTTTCTTGGTCCGTGCAGCTAAAAATGAGAGTGTTTCTAAAGGATCAAGCATTATTTGGTACTCTTGAGGAAGACTTCCGTCGGGAGTTGCGGGGTATGGAGACTGAGGATTAATCGGCCAAAGGAGTCTTTCGAATGTCCATATAGAATCAAAACCTTCACTTTCTGCAGCTTGTGCCATTTGTAGCATATTTTCTTTTGTTGCCTGTATACCAGCTTGTGGCAGTGAGATACCAACTTTCAAGATGAATAAGATGAGTGTTGCAATATTAAAACATTCTAGTCTACAAAGTCAAACATTTATGGAACCTTTCCACCACATACATTGTTATCATTCCTACTCAGTCCATACAAAAATTTAATATCAACTGATCGAGTAATCTGATTATGATATTTTTTAATGACTTTTTTGAAAATTTTCATCTGTTTCTAAATCAAAAACGCTTATCGTTTTCATATGCGTTATAGACGTCTATGACAAAGCATTTCCGTTATAAATGATAACACTTAAAAGTTTTTAACGAATCTTTTTTAAGAATCTTTAACAATTAAGGCTATGCCTGAAATTAGTAAAACAACCTTAAGTCCAAAAGATATCGATGTTTTTATATCTGAAATAAGCGATGGATATACCGAATCTGCGGTTTAGTCGATACATATTGCATCACCTTTAACCAGTCTTTATTCGATGACGATATTCCCACCTTAATTCATACAGGACCAATGGGTATGTATCTCAAAATAGAGGAAAAGGTAAAAGAAGTGATTTCGTTAGACAAACTAGGATATGTTGCATTTCTTCACTTCGAAAGCGATGAATGGGGAGGAATGGAATTTCTAAAAAGTCCTAATGCAAGATTGGTTTGCAACGACCTCAGTTCAACTCTAAATCTTACGGGTTGTACAATATACCTCTAAATCATATTTCCTTTTGGGATGACGAAGTCTTAAAAACAGGAAAAAAATCGTTAAGGTTTATTATGACTCCTTACGTGCGTCGTTGGGATAGCATGATGAATAGTATGATGATTTTTGAGGAAAACACAAAGTCTCTGTTTACTTCTGATTTGTTTATTCGGCCCGGTCTTAATAAATCAGTTACATCAGACGACTTGCCAGATGCAATGATTTCACTCTATAGAGCCGTAGGTATATTCGCAACTGAGGCTCCGGTCCGTGAAACTACCAAGAGGCTCGCTGGACTTGATCCAAATATGGTGTATCCAATGCATGGTTCATGTATTGATAGATCCATTTTCGGAAAATACACAGATGTCACTGTGAAAAACGATTGCGCATAGACCAATATGCTTCTTGGTCAAAAATTAGAATATGATGTTACTTTTTCCATGTAAATGTGGGAATTGATGGATATACTTTATGGAAAAACGTGATTGTACAAATTAAAATATCGGAAGGAAAAACTGTGTTGTTAACTTAACGAAATCTTATGGATTGAAGATATTCTATCTCTTCTACGATTCTTT
Source organism: Candidatus Nitrosocosmicus sp. (assembly GCA_038200885.1). Classification (GTDB taxonomy): domain Archaea; phylum Thermoproteota; class Nitrososphaeria; order Nitrososphaerales; family Nitrososphaeraceae; genus Nitrosocosmicus. The sequence continues at coordinate 2,914 of JBBRRF010000043.1, read as the reverse complement.
GGTAAGACGTGTCTGGATAGAAAAGGAAAAAAGACATGTGGTAAAGGTAACCGGTTCGCATAAACATTCCTGTTTGTTTGGTGCTGTGAGTATTGATCAAAAACAGCTTTTCAGACAGTATGATTATTCAACACTGATGTTTTCCTTGACTTTCTAAAGACCATCCACACAAAGTTTCCAAAATGTTATCTTTTCATGGACAAAGCATCGCCTCACTACAGGACAAGAAAGGTACCGAGGTATTTGAAACAGAACAAGGATACTCTTATTCCAGTATACCTTCCGACAGCGTCCCATGAGTTTATGATGTTAGAAGAGATTTGGAATATAGCCAAGAGGAGGTTGCTTGTCCTAAAATACTATTCATCCTTTGATGATTTTAGAAAAAAGATATCATTATATTTCAGAACAAAAAGGTTTGGATTAAACATAAGAAACTATCTACTAATGACGGTTTAGGAACATATGTTAAATGGTATACAATGATGCCCCTATGTTAAGATCCAACTAATCAAGACAATCAAAGCATTATAAAATCATAATAATAACAACAGTGGCAATAATAATATCGATAACAAAAAAATACCGCATAAACCGCATATACCCATTATTTCATTACTGGGCTATAAACATAATCTACCTTAGGAGTCAATTGTAAGTCAGGGATCTCAGAATCCTCACGGATATTCGCGAGTTATTTAAGATACTCGCAAATAAGTATGCAAGTTTAATTTATACTTAAACCTTATGCCAGACCCCTGTGGATATCCTCATGAGTTCCACCGAACCCGCATCAGGTCTGTAACGAATCTTTATATAAGCTACTGACAATTGCAGCAGGCGTAGAATGTCTGATTTGAACACCTCTCTAGGTGAACAAATTTTTTTACTAGGTATTCCGGTTAAAGATCAATCAAAAACCATGTCACGGCCACTTTCACTTTAATGCAATTACTGTGATTTTTCAGATGCGATCTTATCTAGGAAGGATTAATTGTCCGATGTGATTGAGTTCATGAAAGATTTACGAAATGAGATGTGAGAACCCTATCATGAATCAGATCCTCGATGCTTATAAACCGATGTGGTCGATAAAACATGCTATTTCTCTAATGGGTTGGGACTTTGAGACTTATATGCCTAGAGAAGGAACGGAAGAAAGAGGAGTGGCTGATTCTCAGCTTCACATGCTGCACAAGGATCTTCTGTTAAATAAAGATTTTATTGGTCTTGTTGAGTCAGCGAAGAAACTGGGGAGCCTTGGTGACTTTGAGAAGGGAATTGTACGAGTACTCGACAGGGAAATAACTAAGCAGGTCAAGATACCCCAAGAATTGACTGAAGCAGAATCTTTGGTAAGAATAAGGGGAAACATGGCATGGAGGGAAGCGCGGGCAAAATCTGCTTTTAAGATATATGAACCACACTTGAAGGATATGATTGAAATAAAGAAGCAAATCGCTGCGAAGAGAGGTTATGAAAAGCATCCATATAATGCACTCTTAGATACATTTGAAGAGCAGCTTACTGTAGATGACTTGGATAAAATATTTGGTGCATTGACTCCTCGTATTCAAAAGCTTCTGAAAAAACTCGTAGATTCAAATAGCCCGTTCTGCAAAGAGAACGAACTTGGAAAATCCCAGTATGATATCAATAAAGTGGATGAGCTCAATCATGATATTTTGGCTCTTCTACAATACGACATGAAACGCTTCAGAATGGATATATCCACTCATCCTTTTACCGAGACTATGGGTCTCAACGATATCAGAATAACTACTCGGTATGAAGGGACTGATTTCAAAAAGTCGATATTAAGTACCATTCATGAAGCTGGTCATGCTTTGTATAACCTACAATGCGATCAATCATTGTCTTTTACTCCCATTGAAGGCGGATCTTCACTTGGACTCCATGAATCTCAGTCAAGGTTTTGGGAGAACATGGTGTGCAGAAGTTTACCTTTTGTTCACTTGATAGCTCCCTTGATTAAAAAACAAATAGATTTCGCAAACCAAACTACAGATGACGAATTGTACCTTTATTTCAATAATGTCAAGGCCGATTATATACGAGTTGACGCCGACGAGGTTACTTACAATTTACATATAGCAATAAGATATGAGATAGAGAAGAAAATATTTGGAGATGAGCTCAGTGTATCTGAGATTCCTGAATTCTGGAACGATAGAATGGAGCAGCTGCTTGGGGTGAGACCAACTGAGGATTCACATGGAGTACTTCAAGATACACATTGGAGTAGTGGCCTCTTTGGCTATTTCCCAACTTACACTCTGGGAAATTTGGTTTCAGCAATCATTGCTTCAAAGATAGTCAAAGATCTGGAAAGCTACGAGGAAGACATCAGGAGGGGTAATTTTAATCCTATCAGAGAATGGTTAAGATTAAAAATACACCAATACGGATCTGCTTATGCCCCCAAAGTACTTCTTGATAAAAACTTGAATGAAGGCTATAACCCTGATTACTTTGTTACCTACCTTGAGACTAAATACCTTGACTCCTGAACCCTTCTCTTTTTAATTAGAACTGTATCCTAATTCTAATTATATTTTTTGCTATTTTTCATCCACGACACCATGAATTCAGACACGATAAAATTATGCAACAAACCACTATCTCTCGATAGATGTCATCAAACTGCTGGACTGAAAGACCTGTGAACGATTTAAAGATCAATGGCTTTCCGGTTAACTTTTCATAGAATGACAAAAGAAGGACAAATTAGTAAATAATAGGAGCAAATAAAGCTGTTTAGCCTAATTATGCAAGAGTTCTAGTAAAGTCAATCAAAATCACTAAAGGAAGAATGATGATTGTCAGGTAATGATTCAGTAGGATTAAGTTCCGTATACTATGCGGGTTCGATGGTATGTGAAATAAAATTTAC
>JBBRRF010000042.1:0-8882 GCA_038200885.1 Candidatus Nitrosocosmicus sp. | reverse complement strand
TTAGTTTAAAACAGAAGGGGATATAGCTGTTTATACTAATTGCGCAAGAGATCTAATGATAACAAAATCCTGAGTAATTGTACTATTGGATCCTAATTTATTCTCATGATATTTATAACAAATTCTTCAAAACGATTAATTTTTCAATTACATATAAGTTGATTCGACTAGTAAAAATGATAATGATAATGATAATGAAATTGTACCGCCAGGGACTTTTAATATGATATGGTGATGATTAGTAATCATTTTATAAATACTCCGTATTAGGTTTAGTATGTCTAATCTTGATACCGAAAAAAATGTTTATGCGATAGTTCATGGTCAAAAGCAATTATTTGAAACTGTTAAATCAAGACTTGGTGATATTGGTTTGAAAACAGAAAAATTAGTTTTGGCTGATATGAATAAACCAGGTAATGAGGGCGATTATGTAGCAATGTTATGGCCTCCAATGGCTCCTACAGAAATCATATTGAGTCAAATTATAGATTTCAGTGGGACTGACGGACGAGGTATGGGAGCTTGGGCGACTGTAAATCAAAAAGAATTACAGCGTATCCCTCTCAATTAAGATCTAGAATTACTCTCTTTACTTTTTCTATATCCATGGGTAAACTGTGGATCATAAACTTTGGAAAATTCATATTTTTTTGGTGCTATTACATCTCCAACCACTATTAATGCAGTTTTAACAATCCTTTCTTCTTTAACTTTCTTTGCAATGGTGCCCAGAGTGCCATTCAGTATTTTTTGATCTTTCCATGTTGCTTTATATATTATTGCAACTGGTGTATCGTTAGTATAAACTCCCCCCTCCAATAATTCTTCAATAACCCTTTCAAGTAAATGCACGCTTAAATAAAATGCCATGGTCGATCCATGTTTTGACAATTCTGAAATTCGCTCTCTGTCTGGAACAGGTGTTCTGAATTCTGCGCGAGTTATGATTATTGTTTGAGTAATGCCAGGTAAAGTTAATTCTAGATTCATCGATGCTGCTGCACCAAGAAGTGAAGTAATTCCAGGAATAACACTACATTCGATTTCATCTTTCTCTAATCTGTCTATTTGTTCTCTTATAGTACTAAAAATAGCTGGGTCTCCATCATGAAACCTAATCGCCAACTTGCCCTTTCTTGTAGAATCCTTTAGAATTTCATATATTTCTAACCTGTCTAATTTCGCTGCATCGTGTAATTGAGCATCTCTTTTAGCATACCTCAATAATTCAGGATTTAATAACGATCCCGAATATATTATTACATCGGCGTTTTCTAAAAGGTTCTTTGCTTTTATTGTAATTAATTCAGGGTCTCCTGGTCCTGAACCTACAAAATAAACTGTATTCTTTTGGATCATTTTTTCTTTTTGGCTATCATTATTGAAAAGTACTTATCATTGTTTTCATTTTTGTTTTTTGCCACGTCAACAAGCTTCCTTTTTTGTAATGTTTCATTATCGGTTGAGACATCTTCAGCAATAAAAATATCTGAATCCTCTGGAAAACTTGATTCCATTAGTATGTCTATTACATTGTTAAAATATCGACCGTCCTTTAAGAACACAAGTGTATCACAACATTCTGCTGCTATTTTTAACCTGTCCAGATTATAACACGCGGGAATTATTCCTATTATTTCCTCTCCTTCTCCTATTGGAGTTTTAATTTCGGCAGAAAACGAGAAAATGGATGTTATTCCTGGTACTATCTCTATCTCAATGTCCTTATGGGTCTTGCACATTTCTTTGTGAATATATATCCAAGTACTGTAAAGAGATGGATCCCCTACAGTTAAATAAACGGTTTTTTTTCCATTTCTGACCGCATCTGCTATTTCTTTGGCATTACTCTTCCAATGTTCGCTTAATTTCTCATAATCTTTTACCATGGGAAAAACTAACTGACGAATTTTAGTTTCTTTGGCGAGAAATTTTTCGACTATTGACAATGCAAAACTGGGTTTATTCTCTCTCGCAGTTGGGGTATAAATCACATCAGCATTTTTTATAATATTGATTGCTTTCAAAGTTAGTAAATCGGGATCACCAGGACCACAGCCAACACAATGTAGTGTAAAATTACCCATAAAGGATTTTTAGAAAATATCAATTAAAGTTTTTGTATTTTACTTTGTACCGGAGAAAATTATTACCGGATTTCTTGAAATCATCATAGTCCCTGAGCTGGTTTTTTTTGCCTTTGCAATAGTCACCTGGGTTATATCTATCTCTTGCAATTCTGAATCTTGCATGGCCCTAAGTGCATTGTATATAGTTTCTATCAAGATGGATGTGATCACTAATCTCCCCCCTTGATTTAACTTGGAAATAGCTAATTTTATTATCTGTTCGGTTTCCCCAGTAGTTCCGCCTATTACAATTGCGTCAACATTAGGCAACTTGGGCAATACATCCTGAGCTAATCCCTGTATAATCATGGCATCATTTAAGATCCCAAATTTTGATAAATTTTTCTCCGTTAGGTCAATCGCAGCCTTGTCCATATCAATGGCATAAACTTTACCTTTTGTTTGAAGAATCAATTCCGCAGTTATACTACCACTACCACATCCAATATCTAATGTCGTAAACCCTTCTTTTAGTCGTAGTTTACTAATTATTATCGATCGAATGTCTTCTTTTGTAATTGGTACGTTGTCTATCCTGTCAAAAAATTCATCAGGAATACCCGGAGTCTTATAATTCCAAATCATTTCCATCGTTTCATATGATATGTTGGTTTAACACCGTATATGTTAATACCATAAATGTAAGTAACATGAAAATAAAACCAAAAATTGCTATTGTATATATTTTTTTCTTTTTTTCTTTAGGAAGGTCCCCCGCCATCCTACTTGCAATTATATGAGATACGGAATAAAAAATAATGCCTACTAATATTGTTAATCCTATAGTATTGGATTGATCAGAATTAGGTTTTACGATGGCGCCCAAAATGGATCCTGCGATTGCAGCCATAACGACTCTTAAATAATATATTTTATCTTCTATTTGCAAGGATATGCGCTATTAGTTTTTAATCAACCACATTTAATTCCTACTTTCTTGGATCAGAAAAAGACAAAGTCTGCAAGCACGATTACCCAATGTGGTCGATCCATGGGTTTGAACACCGGCTCAGAATACAATCAATTCTAATAATCTATTCTTGAATTCAACTTCATTTGGTTCAGCTAATCTCATTCTGAATAGTGGCATATTGTATCTTATTATATTCAATTAGATCATGATAAATTTAGATGGCTATTTCAGAGATTGAACTTAGATATATTGTAAATAACATCAAAGAAGTTATTGATAATGTTTATTATGTAAGCAATATTTCTCTTATAACAAAAAACGCTCTGATCCTAAAATTTCACCATTCACAAAAAAATGATGTTTCACTTCTAGTTTCTTCCTTTGGAATCTGTATTACCAAGTATAAATATTCTATTATTGAAGATAATGACTCTTTAAAAAAAATTAAGACTGATCTTGAACGCTCAAAACTGATAGATATCTCTGTTGTCTCTGGAGAACGAATAGTTCAATTTGTTTTTCAATCTATTCAAGGAATGAAATATTACTTAATTGTCGAATTGTTTGGTCATGGCAACATTATAATTTGTAATGACTCTCACAAGATTTTGAATATTCTAAATCCCATTAACGTTCGACATAGGGTGTTGAAATCTGGACTGAAATATTTTCCTCCTCCATCTAGAGGAGCTGATCCGCTATCTTTAGACTATGACGATTTTTTGTCTTTAATCAAGAATAGCGATCAGGGGAATATTGATATAAAAAGATGGTTAGGACGAACATTATCAATTTCAAAGAAATTTATCGAATTGGCAGTTCAAAATAGTAAAGTCCCAAATAAGAAAGTTAGAGATCTGACTTCAGTTGAACTAAAGAACCTGTTCGAAGAATTGACTTCTTTAATAAGAAATATTTCAACCGGTATTGGACATGAACCATGCCTTATTTTAGATGATGAGAATAATCCTGCAGACGTAAGCCCAATAACTCCATCCGATGTTCCTCTGGATCATATTAGAAAATATAGTTTGTACACTGATGCAATTGATGAATTCCTAAACTATTCCGTTTTACATACTAGTTCATCGAGAAACTCCGAATTATAAAAGCAGATCGAGTCATTAGAGCATGATTTGAATGAACAGAAAAAAGCCAAAGACCTTGTTATTGCAAAATCAAACAAGCTCAGAGAATTTGCCAATCTGCTTATGCAGGAGACTGACGGTGTGATGAATCCAGAAAAACACTCGATTGCAAAATTACTTCATGCTTCTGACGCTAAAATTTTGAGCATAAAAGGTAAAGATTATCTGGAGATTGTAGATGAAAAAATAGCTATAGATATAGGGAATTCTAACATCCCAAAAATTTCTTCCTTGCTATTTAATGTCGCAAAGGACATGGAAAGAGGATTGATTACCATAGAGAATTCCCATTCAAAATTGCTTGAACAAATGGACAAAATTCAAAAACAGAAAAACAAAAAACCATTATCAGAAATTAAGATTTTGACCAATAAGGAATGGTATGAAAAATATCGATGGTTTCTTACAACTGACGATGTGTTGGCTATAGGCGGCAGGGATTCATCGTCAAATTCAGTACTTATAAGAAGACATCTTACAGAAAACGACTATGTTTTTCATGCGGAAGTTAATGGTTCTCCTTTCTTTATATTAAAGAACGCTAATAACAAAACCAGCGCGGATCTGTCACAAAGTATCATTGAAACTGCTCAGTCAACTGTATCTTTTAGTAGGTCTTGGAAGGATAATCTTTCCTCTGCTGATGCGTATTGGGTCTATCCTTCTCAGGTAAAAAAAGGCGCACCTACCGGTCAGTATCTTCCAAAAGGGGCATTTATAATTGAAGGCAAGAGAAATTTTGTAAAAAATTTGGAAATAAAGCTTGCAATTGGTTTGTCTTTCATTGAAGACAGGCCATTATTTATTGTTGGACCTTTCTCTGCTATCTTGAAAAGATCCATATATTTAAGAAATATGATGCCATCTGGCTTTGATGTTGTAAAGGCTTCAAAAAAGATAAAATCTGATTTTGTAGATTACTCTATAAAAAATGAATTTCCTGAACGCTTGATAAACCATCTAAAGCATTTATCAATAGATGAAATAGTAAGAATCTTGCCTGTAGGTCAATTCAAACTATTGCCTATTGAAAAAGGCGAGTTAAAATATGATTTCAATAATTTTTTACCAAAGTAATTAAATTCAAACCTTGATGGGTACGAATGGAAATAAGAATAGAAAAGTAATTAAATTCAAACCTTGATGGGTACGAATGGAAATAAGAATAGAAAAGTAATTAAATTCAAACTCTGAAGATTTGATGTGTCTAAAGATATTAGAGATGAAACTACTGCCATGACCACTCGTGTATTAGTCAGTGATGTCATGAATAGCCCTATAGTTCATGCAGGACCAAACGATGACCTTGTCACGATTTCAAAACTTATGACTAATGCTCAAATTGGAAGCATTATTATTTTAGATAACGATAAACCGCTTGGAATAATTACCGACTGGGATATTGTTTCCAAAGCAATATCTGCCGGTTCAATCCCATCTGATATTAAAGCTTCGGATATAATGAAACAGTTGATTACCATCACTGGAGAGGAAAGTATTACATCCGCTGCCAGACTTTTACGACAGCATGGAATTAAGCGTTTAGGAGTGACCCATAAAGGTAATTTAGTCGGAATTATTTCGGTGTCTGATGTACTTGCCGTCACACCGGAATTATTTGATGTAGTTTCTGAAAAATCACTGCTTATAAGAGGCGAGATTGGACGTTCTCCACGAAATATTTCTGGATATTGCGATGAATGTGGTGAATGGTCTGATTTTCTACTTTATGCAGATGGTTCTTACACCTGTGAAGTTTGCAGAGGGGAGTGACACAGGTTGACAAGCATATTTTGATCATATAGTATTGTGCATGTAGTGGTGGATAACATTTCATTTACACATAAATGAATTAGCGATCGTATCAAAAGACGTTCAATCTTTTTTCAGATCATTTTGAAAATAACAAAAACCAAAAACGACTCCATCTCTCTTTCTCTTCAATTCTTAGTCTTCTTCTTGATGTTTATGTTCTATTTAATTAATTCATTAGTGGTTATAGATCGTGCACAATATTGACATTTTAATAGTATATTTTTTTTGTCAATTATTTCGATTTTAGAACTCAATCCTTCTTCGGTGTTTGTAATGCATCTTAAATTAGGGCATTTAAAAAAACCGATTATCTTATCAGGAAGCTGAATTCTTCTCTTTTCGGTTAATTTATAATCTTTAATGATATTGATGGTTGCATTAGGAGCAATTAATGCGAGCTTGTCGGTTTCTTTCTTTTCCAAAAACTTGTTTTCTACTTTTATGATGTCTTTTTTTTTCTGTTTAACACTTGGTACGTTTAAAGCTACTGTTATTACATTCCCCTCTCGACCTGTAATATTTAATATGTTAAGAACAAGCAGCGCCCTGGGCGATTCTATATGATCAATGACGGTGCCATTTCTTATTCTTCTTACCAAAAGTTGATTGAATTCTGACATATGTATACAGATACATTAGTCTATTTTCTGTTTTTTCTATATTACTATTATTTTATTCATCCTGCTATTTGATTTTATTTTTTTTTATATATTGTGTTTTCATTTCTTCAACCCAGGAATCCTTTTTCTTGTAGATTTGTTTTTTACTCCTTGGTTTACATTCACTCAGCAAATAAGAACAAAGAATTGGAAAATAGACCGATGTATCACCATAAACTATTACATTTCCTTTGTGCGAAGTTTTAATCTTTCCCCAACTTTTACCCTCTTGTAATGTCGCTCCAGATAGACCCCCAGTATCGGGTCTTGCATCGGTGAGTTGGATTATGAAATCATGCCCTCCTTCTTTGATTTTTAAAATTTGATACAGTGCTGGACCGGTCTGCTGAAAAAAGTTCTTAGGTACTCCTCCACCCAACTCTAATCCACCTGATACATTACTTTTCCATAAAATTGCTGTTGATTCTGCGATATCTTTTATAGGATTGATTGCTGCCTTTCCATCAAGCATTGAAGGTAGCATGTTCAATCCGATTGAAGAATCGCTGAGTGCTGGTATATAGATAGGGACATTAGATTTGTATGCTGAGACCATAAATGATTTGTCAGGCTCCTTGGATTTTTCAGCAGCTTCTTTTCCTATTAAATAAGATAGATCAGCAGTTGAGCTATTTGTCATATCGATATGCTTTTGGTATATGTTTTGAATATTTTTCTGAATTATTGTATCCTGGGATTGAAGGGTCCCATATTCTTTTATATATACATCGTAAATTCTTACGATTTTTTTCGAATATAATATATCATCATCCACATCAAAATGGCCTTGTCTAACCGGCAAGTCATATGCAAAGTGTAAATCATGATAGGCATTTGCACCTGTTGTAACAACCCAATCAACAAAACCGTTATCTATCATACTCGATATAATCTTCCCAAATCCTATTGGAGTTAATGCTCCTGCTATAGTTAAACAAATTGTCGCATCAGATTCTACCATTTTTTTCATTATGTCTGCAGCCTCTGCTAATCTCCTTGCATTGTATCCTGTATTTCTGAATAAATCTATCAATTCTGATATATTCATATTAGCAAAGATTTCCGGGGGGTCAATTTTTTTTCCTGAAAAACTATGTCGGTTATAGCTCAATCCCTTTAGTCTGGATCGAACTTATTATAATTGTAATCTAGTTAAACAACATCAAGTAAAGTACGTAATTTAAAGTAATTTATTAATGTGAAAATATTTACATCATTTTGTTGAGACCAGTCAAAAAAAAGAATGTTGATGTTAGAGATAGTCCGAATTATTTATCCAAAGATGTACGGGATTATTCTATAAATCAAAGAACATCGATAAACCAGATTTTAAAAAATATGGCTGATTCCGGTGGATTTGAGGGAAGGCATTTGGCTAATGGCGTTGAAATACTCAAAAATATGCTAAATGAAAAAAACTGTACGAAGTTCATATCATTTGTCGGTGCCCTTATTTCTACGGGGAACCGAGGTATCATACGTGATATGATAAAGAATAAGATGTTTGATTGTATTATCACAACGTGCGGTGCACTAGATCACGATATAGCTAGATCCTTTTCCTCATATTATGAAGGTGATTTTAGATTAGATGATCAATTTCTACTAAAGAAAGATATTCATAGATTAGGGAACATTTTAATACCAAACAAAAATTATGGACCTCTTATTGAAAATAAAGTTCAGTCTTTTTTGCAAAAATTATACGATAGTTCAAAATCTTCGCGGGAATTGGCCCCATCTGAAATAATTAGATATATTGGAAGTCACTTAAACGAATCATCCTTTTTGTATTGGGCTTTTAAGAACAATATCCCTGTATTTGTTCCTGGAATTGTTGATGGAGCGGTGGGTAACCAGATTTGGTTATTTAATCAATCTCATAAAGATTTCAAAATTGATATCCTAAAAGATCAGACAAAGTTATCTGAGATAATTTTTGATGCAAAAAAGACTGGAGCTTTTATGATGGGTGGAGGACTTTCAAAACATCATACTCTATGGTGGAATCAATATAGGGGTGGACTGGACTATGCGGTATATATTACAACCGCGTCTGAATGGGATGGAAGCTTAAGCGGAGCTCCAGTTGCCGAGGCTATTTCTTGGGGAAAGGTTACTACACAAGCTAAGCAAATTACCATACATGCAGATGTGAGCACTGTGTTACCATTCATTTACCACGGAATGATATCAAAATAAAAAAATGTTCTTC
>JBBRRF010000041.1:0-9012 GCA_038200885.1 Candidatus Nitrosocosmicus sp. | reverse complement strand
TATCAACCCTAAACCAATAAACACAACACCCCATCCAAACATAAGCCAACCGATTTTTCCAATTGCATGTCTCTTATTTCCGTGATTAATGTTATTTATGATACCAAGAATGAATCCAAACGAGACCATACCTAATCCGATGTATCCGCTTATAAGCAATAATTTACGTAGACCCCATGTTGACAAAGGATCAAATATAGTACCATCTTCTGGTAAGTGAAAACCGCCAATACTATTGAGGAAATCAAATAAATATTGATTTAAATGGAAACCGAAATAAAGATTAAAGCAGAACCCTAGAACAATTGCGACTATACAGCCAGGTGTGATTGCTTTAGCAATTTTGACCATTTGAACAGGTTGTAGTATCGTCTTACCAAAATTCCTAAGAGGTTTAGGCATAATAGTAAAGTTCCTATGTCCACCCTCAATGCGCCAGATTACCCATCTCGAAACTAATAGAATTACAATTGCGTAACCCACATCAGCAAACATCATCCCGTAAAAAACTGGGAAGACAAGGGCAAACACAAGTGTAGGATCAAATTCATTGCCCGATGGCAGGGAGTAAAATCTTATGAAAGATTCGTACACCCTTAAGCGCTTTGGGTTTTTCTGTAACGTAGGTGGCACTTCATTTGTTTTCAATACAAACATAATGGTACCCTTGCTGTGCTTCTCAATCGTAGCCTCTGTATTATCAATCATCGATTGGGGAATCCAACCTTCTAAAGTAAAAGTGTCCCGGGTGACCCCAAGATTGTCGATTACTTCCAGTTTTTTATGTTCAATATCCAGTTGTTCCTCTAATCCTTTTAGTAAAGAATAATTTGCTTGAGAAATTGTCAATAATTGATCGTCAATTTCTTTTAATTTCTTTTCAAGAGTCTCAAGATCATGCTTTAGTTTTTCTATAATTTCATTGGGCTTCCCTTTTAAGTGGGGAACAGCTTCCATGTGAACATTATAAAGGTTAATAATTGAAGCCAATGCATTTGAAGGATAATGAGGTAGTACAACTAAAACAAATTCAGTAACTTTTTCACCCTCTTTTGAATATAATATTATATCTTGATTATTTGATTCAAGTTTTTTCTTGAATTCTGAATATTTTTCACTAGCAATGCGTCCGAAGAACGAACGGGCAGATTTAAGATGCAAGACATCTAAATCGGCTGGAAAAAAGGAAAATTCCCCTATTAGCTTGATATTATTTTGTGCATTTCTTATTTCAGTGAGTATATTTTCTTTCTCCCTCTCAAGCGTGGCCACACTATTATCAATATCTAAACGTAGTAACACATTTTCCATTTCATCAATGGATGGAAAGTTAATTTTTTCCTTTAACGAAGTGGGAGGAAGTGTACTAAGCAATCCTCTGATTCGAATTAACTGATCAGCAATATGCCTGTGAGATTCACTTTCCTTCTCAGTACTCAGGTAAGACGAGATCTCTTTAGAAATTTGTTCAATTTGAATAACACTCATCTCTTGCAAAATTGATATAATCTGCTGTCTATATTTTTTCAATCCTAAAACAGCTATCTTAGACATAGCTTCAGGTCTTAATAATGTCAAGACAGAGGCTCCATCTTATTTAATTCCTGAAAGGAAAATTTCCATTATTTCTTTCATCATCGTTTGATCAAACTTGAAAGTAATACTCTTTGCTTTGTTTTCAGCCTCAGAAATAGTTCTCTGTGCTTCTTCGTTTGCTTTCATTCTGGCTTTCTCTATACTGGATTCAACCAATAGCCTTCCCTCATTTTCAGCGATTGTAATTGAATCTTCCAGATCGGCTTCAATGGATTTGATCTGATTTTGCACTTCTTCTTTACGCTCATCAATTTCATTTTGGACTTTATCTTCAATCTGCTTAATTTGTTCTAATGATTTAATATATTGTTCCTGATCTTGAATATTTGACATTTTCTAGTTTACTCCAATTAAATATCGTATAATAAATATCAACAAAACAACTGTTGCAATAACATTTCCTATCTTTATTGCCCTGGTAATTCGATAAAATTTTCTTTGTTTGTCATTTGAAAAACCTCTAAAATCATTCCCATTCATATCTTTATACATTTAACTCTGGTTCAACCTCTCTCAATTCTTGCATCTCCCTTTCACCCATCTTTCTTTTTACTGTTTTTAACATTATAAATGTGTCACGCTCTATTTCTTCTAATCTGAATGTAATAAATTTCACAGCATCCATCAATCTTGGAATAAAAACGTTCTCTATGGCATTTGATTTCCGTTTTGTCCTCTCTATTTCATAAAGGAGTTTCCTTAATGCAGTTTCTTTTTCTGCAACATCCAAGACAATTTTATGAATTCTATTGAAAGAACTAATTGCTTCATTAATTGAGGCGGGCAATTCCAACAAATATTCCTCATATACCTTATTTTGGCCCCCTTCTAGTCTAGGAATATGCACACCCATGATGCTTTTTGATTTGACATTGAGTTTACCCATCATAGGTAACTTCATTGATTCGTTTTCTAATCTCATAGACCCAGCCAAAATTTCCGCCATCCTTATTGACTCATATCCCTTAATAAGCTCGGTCTGCAAATTTTCTCGTAAAGCTGCAGCAGTTTTGCTTGTATTAAAAAATTCTAATATAAGTGCTTGACGTTTTAATTTTAACAATTTTAGCCCCTTTCTTGCTACAAGGATTCTACGCTTTGTGCGAATGTACTCTAATCTTGTTGGCCTAATATCCGAAATTGAGGGCATTTGTTTCTATTGCTCCTCTTTTTCTTCATCTTCTTGAACTAGGGATTTTTTCCTATATTTTGCAATAAACTCTGGCTTAATACGCTTCATTTCAGATTCTGGAAGATCTGCCAATAGTTCCCAACCGATAGAAAGGGTTTGTTCAATAGATCTATTCTCATCGATACCTTGATTAACGAACTTTCTCTCAAAATTATTTGCTATTGCCAAGAACTTTCGATCTATCTCACTTAACGCCTCCTCTCCAACGATTGCAGTGAGAGCTCGGGCATCCTTTCCTTGGGCATATGCTGCGTATAACTGATCGGCCAGATTCCTGTGATCTTCCCGAGTTCTTCCGCTTCCGATTCCCTGGTTCATTAGCCTGGATAAGCTGGTGAGAACATCCACTGGAGGTTGTATGTTTAACCTATGCAACTCTCTGCTCATAACTATTTGACCTTCCGTAATGTATCCAGTCAAGTCCGGAATTGGATGTGTAATATCGTCAGCAGGCATAGCCAAAATCGGAATTTGGGTTACTGAACCCTTTCTTCCTTTTATTTTTCCTGCCCTTTCATAGATTGAAGCAAGATCAGTATACATGTACCCAGGGTATCCCCGTCTACCAGGAACTTCTTCCCTAGCCGCGGATATTTCTCTTAACGCTTCACAATAGTTAGTCATATCAGTCAAGATTACGAGTACATGCATTTCCCTTTCGTAGGCAAGAAATTCAGCGGTAGTCAGTGCTAATCGAGGTGTAAGAATACGTTCCATAGAGGGGTCGGAAGACAAATTAAGGAATAAAACACTCCTTCCCAAAGCACCGCTTTCCTCAAATTGCCTTATAAAGAAATTAGATTCCTCACTTGTGATTCCTATTGCAGCAAATACAACAGAGAAAGATTCGGAAGAACCAAGAACCTTAGCTTGTCTAGCTATTTGAGAAGCCAAAAGATTATGAGGTAAGCCAGCACCTGAGAAAATTGGAAGCTTTTGACCTCGTACAAGAGTATTCATACCATCTATGTTAGACATGCCGGTTTGGATGAATTCAGAAGGTTCTTCTCTGGAATAAGGATTAATTCCTGAACCTACAAGATCGTATCTTTCTTTAGAAATAATTTTTGGGCCATTATCCCGAGGGTTGCCCAAACCATCAAATGTCCTTCCCAACATTTCGTCAGAAACAGAAATCATTGCAGTTTCACCTGTAAACCTAGTAGATGTATTGTCGGTTCCCAGTCCATAGGTTTGACCAAACACTTGGACAACTGCAAGTCCTTCCCTGGTATCCAATACTTGTCCCAAACGTCTCTCACCGTTGACTAATTTTATCTCAACCATTTCACCATAAGCAGCATCTTTTACTCCCTCGATAAAGATCAAAGGACCAGCTATCTTTGAGAGATTCTTATATGCTATTTTAGACATTTTAATGAGAAACCTCCGTCAATAATTCTTTAAACTGGTTATTCATATTTATTTTAATTTCCTCGACTTTTTGTTCAACTTGGTCCTCCTTGGTCCATTTTATCATAGACAAGTCTTTTCGCGTCCCAATAGAACTTATTTTCGTGGATGTTACACCCTTCTTTATAGCATCTGCCTCCAATCGGCCAAACTCCAATATGGTTGACAACATCAAAAACTGTTTCTTTATTGAGGTGTATGTATCGACCTCATCGTATGCACTCTGTTGCAAATAATCTTCTCTAATAGAACGAGCTGTATCCAAAATCCCTTTTTCAGGTTCGGGGAGGGCATCATATCCTATTAGTTGAACTATTTCCTGTAACTCTGATTCTCGCTGCAGAATTCCCAGAGCCTCCTTTCTCAACGTAGTCCATAGCGGTGAAATATTATGCTTGTACCATTCATCCATATCGTCGGCATATAATGAGTAACTTGTTAACCAATTTATAGATGGAAAGTGCCTTCTTGATGCCAAATTAGCGTCTAATCCCCAGAACACACGTGTAACCCTCAAGGTATTTTGAGATACAGGTTCAGAAAAATCTCCACCAGGAGGTGAAACTGCACCAACTAAGGTCAATGATCCCACTCTTTTTTCTGGGGAAATAACAACTGCCTTTCCACCTCTCTCATAAAATTCAGCAAGACGCCTACCGAGGTAAGCTGGATATCCTTCTTCGCCTGGCATTTCTTCTAGCCTACCGGAAATCTCTCTCAATGCTTCAGCCCATCTGGATGTACTGTCTGCCATCAAAGCAACATCGTATCCCATATCTCGGTAATATTCCCCCATGGTTATGCCCGTGTAGATACTAGCCTCACGTGCAGCCACTGGCATGTTAGAAGTATTAGCAACCAAAATTGTTCTTTCCATTAGAGGCCTCTTCGATTTTGGGTCTTCGAGCTCAGGGAAAGTAGTAAGTATTTCAGTCATTTCATTTCCTCTTTCGCCGCAACCAATGTAAACAATAACGCTACTGTCAGCCCATTTAGCAAGTTGCTGTTGGGTGACTGTTTTTCCACTGCCGAATGGACCTGGTATGGCAGCAGTCCCACCCTTAGCAACAGGGAAGAAAGTATCCAATACCCGTTGTCCTGTAAGCAAGGGTGATTCGGGTGGCAACTTCCTAAAAACAGGTCTTGGAGTTCTAACCATCCACCAGCTAGACAATCCCACAACTGATTTCCCGTTTGTTGTTTTTATTTCAGCTACGTTCTCATTTACAGTATATTTACCCTCACTTATTTCAGATAATTTGCCGTTAATTCCAAAAGGCACCATTATTTTATGATTGATTAAAGGTGTTTCCTGAACCTCACCTAATATTTCACCTTCTCGGACTTCATCATTCTTGTTTTTCCTTGGAATAAATTCCCATTTAATATGTTGATCTAATGCCGGAATTGTAACACCCCTTCCTATGAAATCCCCACTCTTTTCTCTTAAAACATCTAGAGGGCGTTGAATCCCGTCATAAATAGACTTTAGTAATCCTGGTCCTAATTGCATGGACAAAGCTCTTTTAGTATTAATTACTTTTTCGCCGGGCCTAATTCCTGTAGTATCTTCATAAACCTGGACAGTAGCCTTATTTCCTTCCAAACGAATAATCTCCCCTAATAATCCTAAATCTCCAATGCGTACAACATGATACATCTCTGCATCTTCTACATCAGTAGCCACAACTACTGACCCTGAAATACGTGACACAATTGAATTTGACATATTTCCCTACTTTCCCTTTTATTTTCCCGTTTTAATACTTATCCCAAGCACTCGTTTTGCCAGAGCCGCAATAGATTCCTCATGAATAGTACCCTGCAAAGCAGGCATAAAAATAACCAGTGGATCTATCGATGATTCAATTTTTGATCTCGTCAATTGAGAAAGTGAATCTTGTACGAATTGACTTGCTATTATTAGATTATATTTGTGAGAGGAGAAAAGATTTTCCATTTTTTTTACTGCCTCATTTTTGTCATTAACGGTAAATGTATCTTCAACACCCAATAACCTATAACCCATAACTATTTCTCTGTCACCTATTACTGCAATAGATTTAATATTTTCTTTTTTCTTACTTGACATCCTTTATCTCACCCTACAACCAACAAGGAGTTAATGCGTTCTGGCGTCAAATTATACCGCTTACCATATGCAATCCTTTTGATATTGTCCCATTCGAATTCAGCAGTTATGATAAAGTAAAAAATTGGACCAATCGACAATGCGATATTCTTTAGTTTTCTCACATAATGATTGTTTATGTATTTATCCATGGCTACTTCAAAATCAATAAGGTTATGTGTTTTCAAATAATTATCTAAAAGATCATCAAATTTTATATGTTCATTAATCCTGTTTACAAAATCTTCAACGTTATTTGATGAAAAAATTTCCAATAATTTTTCTATCGGAACTTTTCCCTCTTCAATAAGATGTTTTTTGACAATATCTCTATCAAGATTCGAATCTTTTCCTTTTAGTAGAGTCAAAATATTTTTCTTATCTATTTGAGTACGAAACAGATCTCTCACTATTCCCTCGTCACCTTGGAAAAATTTGATACTTTCTAGCAGGTTTATGTAATAAAAAGACAAAAGTTCTGTCATCATCGGACTTATATCAGATGTCTTTTGATAGGTATCTAGATTTTGAATCAATACAGTTCCGTACTTGTACTTTACTAATTGATTAACAACACCTTCTACTGTTGGTTGAGATAATATTATTTTCATCTCGTCATGTGGAATATTACCTGCAGTAATTCCAGCCGGAAAGTTACGACTAGATACCAAGAATGGTTCCGTTTCTGTAATAGCGCGCCCTATGACTTTGGATGATAAAATGAGTTCAATGTTATGTATATCCCACTTTGAGAAATAAGCTCGGATAGCTTGCTTTCCACTGAAAGGAGTAGATTCAAGAGCAATCTTATTGACTTCGACTAAATGTCGATTAATTGCGACTTCTAGCAGTTCAGGAGGGGAGTAAAGAGCAGCGGCCCGGTCAATTTCAGGTCCATACCATGTTGATTCCAACATCCGTGCAACCTCTCCAACATCCTCTGCCTTAACTAGACTCTGAATAAAATCATGTGAAAGGAAATTGGTTGAGATTGCCTGCAATCTTCCAAAAGAAGAGGAGTACGATGATGTGGTCATTTTGTCAAATCATTTTTTCATAGAGGAAGTTCTTAATTTCATCTTCATTATTTTCCAATAACTCCTCAAATGTAAGATCTATTTCTCTACTCTGTGATTTATCTAGGGCTACAATTCCTCCCATAGTAGAGATGCTAGATCCTACGGTAACCTTCATTTCCTTCAAGTAAGGAATGTCAGGTTCCCTACATTTTATTATAATGTCATCACCGAGGTATCTTTTTGCGTAGAGCACCATTTTCTCCAAGGTTTTTTTGTAATCAGCCTTTTTGGTACTATTCTTCAACTCGTGCTTTATAGCGTCCAATGCCACACTCATATTCATATTAATTGCATCAAATAGAATTTTTTTTGCCTCCAATCGTGCACTTTCAGTGATTCTCGCAAATTCTCTCTGAGCTTTGTTCTCAGATTCATTTTCATATTTTTCTTTTATTTCTATTAGTTTTTCGTTTTTTATTTGGGCTACTCTATTTTTTTTTTCATCCAATAAAGAATTAAGGATAGCTAATTCTTTCCTTTTTCTATCCTGTATTTCTTCTTCAAATGTATTTAGGGCGGACATTTGATTTTTCTTATCTTATAGTATTCCTAGTAATAGGATAATACCAAGGACGAAACCAATGATCCATAGAGTTTCAGGGATTACGAAGAAGAATAGGACCTGACCAAATTTTTCAGGTTTTTCTGCAATTATACCCATACCGGCTGCACCGATTCCTTGTTGGGCATTTCCAGTGCCTATTAATCCTCCTGCTATAGCAATTGCAGCAGCAACAGCCAGTAGGGATTTATTTAAACCGGCATCTCCAGTCGCGTTTTCTTGTGCAAAAGCTTGAGGGGTCAAGAGCGTAAAAGCCAACAATGCAGCGCCTGCTATTACAGGTATCATAAACAACTTTGAATAACGAGATTGCTTCATTAATAATTAAAGACCTGCGGGGGCATATTAATAGGTTTTTTTAAAATAATCCAAAATTCTTTAAGTTTTGCTAAATTATGTAATTATACTTACCAAATTTCTGTAATTTATGAATTTAATGGTTCTAATATTTAGATGGAGGCGAAACTAAAATGATAGTAAAATTCGGTCTTTACAAATTTAGAAAGCAGGTGAGCAAAGGGTATAATTTTATCAAATTGATCCTAATTTACAGATAATACCGATATTAATATTTTTATGAAAAATATCAGCAAAGTAAAGTACTGCTTTGAAACGGAGATCAGCTTTACTAAGAAAGCTAATACCACGAAGGTATTTGTATTGAAAGTCACAAACCAAAAGATTTGAAATAACCATATTCAGATGATTAGGTTAAAATCATTGTCATATTTAGTCAATTCTCTATCTAAGCCAAACCCGGTGAAAAATCATCAATTTTGTCTTGAAACAAATTATCCTCCAAGTTTCGCACTAGGCAAAATATCGCTAAATAAATTGATTTGTATAAAATAATCTTTTATTAAATGACTTGACTTGATAAGTCATAGAACGATCTTGTTAAGAAGTATCCTCGGGCTAATCATTCTATCAATTATTAGACGGAATGAACATGACATTGTGAATGTATATGATACATTCTCAAATCTAATGAGAATTACTACTGGAGGACGGTTGCTAAATTTTGGATACTGGACAAAAG
>JBBRRF010000040.1:0-9125 GCA_038200885.1 Candidatus Nitrosocosmicus sp. | reverse complement strand
ATTATCTTAATTGGTATAATGTCTATACCTATCACCTTTGCACCGGCTCTGCGTGCAGTTATTGCAGTGTTCCCAAATCCACACGCCACATCTAAAACAGAATCCACAGGTTTAACATTAACAAGTCTTACTAGCTTTGCAGAGACTGGAGAAATTACCTTGCCAATGCTTCTATAATCACCTAAGGTCCATCGTTCTCTGATGCTCTGGTTCGAATTATTCAATCTAAAACCATACCTCAGCTTAGTCTGATAAACTTTAATATCGTATTTATGACGAAATATAGTAAGAGAATCATACCATATATTCGTGAATTAGTTTTCCATTGCTATCTACAATTACATCATGGTTATGAATGAGTCTTGAGAGAAATGCATTAAATGGATATTGATCAAGTAATGACTTTGGGTAGGGGCATACATATGAACCGTCAAAAGGTTTTTCGTGCCACCAGTTCTCCAGATTTATACATTCCTCAAAATGCTTGTTCTTAAGCAGCAGTGTAGCACAATCTGCGGTTAAACGTGTGTGCTTATCTTTTCTGTTTGTGTCTTTACTGGCCTTAATTATTTCTTCTTTTAATTTATTAAAAGATTCCAAATTTCCTACCATTGCATTAACATAATAAGGTACCAAGTCAACAACAACTAGATTTCCTTTTTCGAGATTTTCTTGATAATTGGTAATCTGTGATGAAAAGTTTTCTAGATAGCCTTCATTTGCTAAACTAACAGAGGCATGAACACATATCTGACCTCGCTTTAAACCTTCATTAATGTATGCTGAAATCGCCTTATCTAAGTCATCTTGCTCATCATATAAAAGAATGATATGCATGTTGGTACTAGGAGTAATCAACGCATCATAGTTCATTTCATTTATTAACGTATGATTCTTTACTAATGTTCTAAATGCTTCTGGACTTATCTCTTGCATTAACCCTATTTCATAAGCACACAAAGTATATGCTGGACGGGAAGCACCTTTTTGTGTTAATTCATAATTGAGCAACGCTTCGTAATATTTCTTCTCAAAAAAAGGCTTCATATCGTAAAAAGCTCTAAATTTTTTCTTGCCGTCCATTGGTAAAATAAAATGACTACCCTCACTATTATCTTCGTTCTCAATTTTAGTATCTTTGTGAATCGGGGAAAGACTTTTACTCACTGTCATCCCACCAGAGGACGACAGTCTACCCATTTCTAACATGTCGCCAGAAAAATACCACTGGGTACTCGACAAGATAGTAATTATCCCATCATTTACTAAGGTAGAGATATTGAATCGATATTGACAAATCTGTTTTAGTCTTTCTATAATTTCTTCTTTAGAAAGATCATCTGTTACAAACAAAACAGATTCATCATTTTCCAAACCTTCAATCAAATATTGAAAACCAGCATCTAATTTTTCTTGACTATTAGAATAAATGGAAAATGTATGTGATACAACATCACTCTTTTTGGCTTTATATGCATTAATTGTCAAGATTATACACTATTCTATTATGATTATGAGGTATATGAGTATTATTAGGAATAAAAAAATTAGATTTGAGATGGTAGGAAAACCGTAAAGTGACCCAGCACACCATTAACTATGTTTACTTTTCAATACCTGCGTTATTATACGCCTTCGTCAGAGCTTGACTATTCAAAAGATCCACTTGATTTAGATTTTGACTTAGATTTCCAATAGCTGAAGGCAGACTAGCAACCTGTGTTTGGTTCGTTATTATGCTATGCTTTGTCGCCTAACTCAATATATTTAGCTTAGATCGAAGCTTACATCCTCAATGGTTGATTGGCCTTCTTATAACCGCTCATTAGTTAGACGCGGTGAGATCCTTTTCTCGTATGATTTTCTCGATAGTTGGGGTTCAGAGACAGCGAAAATGAATAAAAACAAAAAAGGTCAAGCTATTCACTCTCCCTAATGCCTTCATTCTTGTTATAGACTACATCCGTTATTCTTTTCATCTACCTTACAGACAAAACAGAAAGAGTGATCAAAGCCACGGGGAAAAGGTTACCTTATAATCCACCCAGTTAAGGTCACATCTGTAAAAGAATTAACAGGTTAAACATCGATATTAAAAGAGACAAGACAGTCGATGATGATGATGATGATTACATCATTGTTTCAATAGACAGCACTGGTATCAAGGTAACAAACAGAGGTCAGTGGATGAATGAAAAGTGGAATAAACAAAATAAACTAGGCTATCTCAAAATCCACGTAGCAGTGGATGTAAAAACAAAAGAAATCCTTGCTCTAGAGGTAATCGATGAGAAGATACATGACGGGAAAATATTAAGGAAACTGGTAAACCATGTTTTGGATAGTTCCAGCAGAGAACCAAACACGACAAAGATAAAATCTGTTTTAGCAGATGGAGCATATGACCCAAACACAAACTTTCAATATCTGGAGGATAAAAAGATCAAACCGGGTATAGAGGCAAGAAAGAACTCTGTTGTTTCACCAAAGAACAACAGATTAAGGAACAAAGAATCTATACGGCAAACCAAGGATCGACTGAAGTGGGAGAAGAAAAGGAAATACGGTCGTAGATGATGGAAACAGCATTTTCATCTATCAAAAGAATGTATGGAGAATATATATCAGCCACCAAGTTTCAAAACATGACAAAAGAGATAATCATAAAGATATCGCTATATAACCTGTTTAGAAGAATATAGCATAACAAGTATGGAAATGATTGAAAGACAAGGAATTAGGCAACAGAACAAATTCTAATGCTGATCCATCCGAAAGTTCATAGTTAGAGGTTCCACTTATCAAAGCATACCCGGCATCACATGCTGCGGTTGAAAGGCGGTACTTGATTCAAAAATAGGTAATAATGTTGTCATAAATGAAAATACTTATTTACCTGGGGTTTGGATAAACCCCAGGTAAATAAAATTAGAAATTTAAGCATCTTTATTGTAGCATTTTCTGTACTGATGATTGGTGCATCAGCAGTATCCACTTTAGGTTCAATTAGTCCGGTATTTGCTAGCACAGATCAATCTAACAATGATCAATCTAACAATGATCAATCTAACAATGATCAATCTAACAATGATCAATCTAGTTCAAGTCAAACAGATAATGAACAACCATCTTTAGAAACTGTAGACACTCATTTGGAAAGTTGTATTCAACAAATAGAAAACGATAACACCGATGAAGCCTTAAATGATTGTCAAAATGCTGATAATGAGTTAGACAGATTAATAGCTAATGCAACTGGATGATCATATACAAGGTTCGAAATAGAACAAATTCGTCTTAACTGAATGAATCAACTCTAACACACTCCTTTAATTTTTTTTATCACCAATCCAAGTTTATGATTATTAAAATTTATAAAATGACTGCATACCTACTAAACAGACGATATTAAGATAACACTATTAGGTTTGATCAAAAATGGTATTTCATTACAAAGGAACGATGTTGATCCAAGTGATACTTTTTAATGGTGATCAATCTATAATGGAAACCTTGATTTCTAATGAAGTGTCGAATAACTTGACAGGTTTGTTTGAATCTGGATTAATTTTCATAAACGTAGAGACAAAGTCCTGTCCTCTAGGAGAAATTTGAGGTCAAATAATTGATTAATTATAAACACTAGACGAATTGCGATGAATGCTTAGGTTTTATTTGAGGCTAACTAATACCAATATCTACAATAGAGATTCCATTTGCGAATTGTGGAATTTGATCCCTAGAAACTCCAGCTTAAAGATCTTTTTTCACAATGTATTCGATAAGGTCTATGTTACGATAAACATCAAATAGAAAGGAAGTGATTAGACTTAGTCAGTTAGGTTAGTAGTTTGTTAGTTTGTTAGTTTAGTCATGATTGAGTATCATATTCACATGATTTCAAAATTGGTGTTCTTTTATCTTACATCCGTTTTCGGGTAACTAAATTTAATTCTCAAAATACACGTAGCTAAAATAAGAAACCACTTTCTAGTTTTGGGTAAAAATGTCAATTTATAATCTAGAATAACTATAAATAGATAGATGTTCAAATTACAATCGATTAGTCATAACCCATGGTATTGCTAAGAACAGCAAAACAGAGATTTTACATGGACAAGAGCCAATAATGGAAAAATAATGTATTTATTCTCTACATGCATTCATTTAAAAGCACATCCATTTTGTCCTTTATTTGAAAAAGGTTTTTTTTATTGACAGTAATACTATGAGATTCGATAAAGTTTTCACCCTCATAAATTTTCCGAACTATTGAATACTGATTCTCATACCTATTGTCCCCTTTGTGTATCTTGTAAAGATCATTAACTTCGATAATCCAACGGATTTTATTTTTATCTCCTGTCGTGTTTTCTGGCGAGGTTGCCAACGATAATGAAAGGTGGCAAAACTTCATTTATTTGTATTCGCCTATCGATCTCTCTATTCAATATCAAGATGAACCAATTTTACTGAGGTTTATAACCTATCTATTCTATTTAAAAGTGCAAAGTGCTGGATTTGAACCCGATCCTTCCCTGCAAGTATTTGTTACCTAACTAGGTATTTATTTAAGAAGGTGTATATTCTAGATGTAGTCGTGTTTGATGTTTGGTTCTAAGTATTAAATAAAATGATCTGAAACCACATAGATATATCCATTTGGTCTAGAATCATCTAGATTGTTGATTTTAGTAAAAAAAGATGGAATAAATTATTTACTTGCAGTGACCTTTTGACCAGCCAACATTGTATCCTTTAGCATAATCCCCTGATCCCGGAGAATATCCCCAGCAGTGGTTATGATCCCACCAGCCCTGTTGGCATCCGTTTATCCAATTATGGGACTTTCCTTTGTAATCTGTACAATAATGCGGTGTGCTTTTGCATTCTCCTTTATTCCATCCTACTTTATATCCATTGGAAAAGGCATTTGACTCCCCATCTGGATTATATGATTTGCAATGATTGTGATCCCACCAGCCCTGTTGGCATCCGTTTATCCAATTATGGGACTTTCCTTTGTAATCTGTACAATAATGCGTTGCAGCATTTACAGATTTGTTGATGACCAATGAGGGAGCAATGGTGATTGATATTGTAACAAGTGCTATTACAAGTATCTTTATATTAGTATCCATTAAATTGTTCATATAATTTGGACATATAAAAGCATTTTAGGTCTTATTGAATCAGACATGTCATTTTGATGTTGATGCAATTCTCAAAGAGGTGATATATATGATGAGAGATGAGGAAGCCCAAGATCAGAATATTTTTTAGATTACCAACTATTGCTTGGAAATCCAATTTAAGGGTAAAAATAGGAAAAGTCTATAAACAAAGTTTTAGAATTGATTTTTCCTCGGGATGAACAAGGATGAATCACCTTATTTGAAACCGATGTTTTTTTACCTTCATATTCAATCAGCAATGACTACTGTCGTGATTATTTCATGAATCATACTAGTCTTAATTTTGGAAATTATTGACAATTCATAGACAATTTAATTGGCTAGAGTTAAGACACAACCAACAAAACATATTCGGATAGCATTCTAACACATAATAGTAGCAGTGGCAGTAGCGATTATGTTGACAATGATCATCACAAGTCCAACGATTATTGCTAATGTAAATACACAAAATATGGATACTTATAGTCACACTCCCGCTGGTAATAACGTAGTAGAATACCGTGAAGTTGACCTTGATGCTGCGAAGACATACTGTACATATTGTAATAATAATACTAACCCACCGAGTGAATGCATACCACCTTCGGAAGAAATACCGATGGCAGATATTACACTAGTCCAAATAACGATGGACGACTATAAAGTAATGACGGTTCAAGCAATTCGTGTGGCTCAAGAAGAAGTGTTGATTAGAGCAAAATCAATTGCAGTAGATCTCTTGCGTAATTAGACAGTCTTTAAAATTTTATAGATTAATAATAATTACATGTAAAATTTATAACATTAAATCTGAATTCCGGAAGATGCACTTCAAATTTATAATAATTTTTCCATTGGTGCTAATTACGCAAGAGATCTATTATTTAGCGCGAAATTAACTATGATAACTCGTTTAAGCGGAGATTAATCGTATTTCCGTTAGTATGCTGAAACGATACGTTGTCTTCAGCATACTTTAGCACAGCACTTTGAATGAAATTGTATATTGTTACTTACTATTTATTGGTAACGTACCTTTTGAATGTCTGATCGCGACGATTTGGTCGATTGTCTATTCGTAGGGCGCAAAAGGATCGCTGGCTCAAACCACTACTTTTACATCTGTATAGTTTATGATTAGATTTTCCTAATCATATGTGATTTTGGTGTTGAAATTTTACATTATTACCAGATTCAATAAATTGCTATTCGATCTAAATAAAAAATGAATTGGTAATGTATCTTCGATCATATTATTATTTTTACAATTATTAATATGAAAATTCAAAATAATACTTATTTTAGTCGCTATTAATTAAAAATATATTTATTTAGAGAATGTTTATAAAAAAGTATGATACAAAGTTGTAATATTGGAATACAATGAACTAGGAAAAAAGATATTGGATATGGATTCTGCAATAAGGTTTGTAACAATATTTGATACAAAGGATGAAAAGATCCTATATTCAGAGCATAATCCCGGAACTACAAATTTGTTATCAAAAGAAGAAAGCCAGGAATCCTTGCAGTTGGCCATTAACGCATGGAAAACAAGAAGTAAATTGGTTTCAAAGATAGGAAAAGGAAAATATGTTCTAGCGGAGTACGAAAAGATTAAGCGTATAACCATGCCATTTGATGAGAGTCACTTGCTTTATATTACAACTGACGTTGGATCTAATTCACTTGATCTAATTGACAAGATAAAGAATTTATGACTTAACGGGCTAAAATCCCGCACTTCCCATCTTTTGTTTTTAGAATGATTAATAACTTTGTAGTTCTGGTTAATTTTCTACTCGTTTATTAAAAAAGAGATTGTAATTTTGTTTATATACTCCTAAAGTTTTGTCCATTCTGTGGAGTGAGCAAGTTAGAATGACTAGAGAATTTTGTTGTGAGAAATTTAAAGAAGAATATGAAAGTGAATGCATTAGACATGACACAGAGATTTTTAAGTATTCAGGAGATCATAAAGGAGTTTACTATCTAATGTTTGAAGGCAATATTGCCAGCGCGCCTTTAGTGTTTTGTCCCTATTGCGGTAAGCGATTGATTGGCTCCCAAAATAAATAGAACTTTGTAATTAAATCGGCAGCTCTATAGCATCAAAAAACTACTTAAAGAGGTTAAGAATAAACCAAAAAACCAAGTAATCACTTTAATCACTGTTATGATAATAGTAAAGTGAATCTACAAATAGACAATTATAGAATTGAAAATGGTATAATAGAGTCATTCCTGTCATTTTCATCTCTTGAATACATATTTGATGATTATTTCGTACTTGACACTTGATTAATCAATCACATTATTATTAAGATTCATATTGTTGATAATTGTTTTTAATTGGCAATATAATTGATTTGTGACAAATGCAATACAGAATATGAATTGGAAGAATCGCTCTACAATAAAAAACTACATTGTTTTGTTTGTCCCACCTGTAAGACTTAGTAGTGGTTAACTCCGGGGCGAGTCTACTCTAACATGAATTCAAAAATCTTTGCTATAACTCATCTATTCAGTACTTTTGAATTGTAATAAATATTATCAATACATTGAATTAATATTTGTTAGATTGGGTGAATTAGGTAGTAAGTTCAACTCCATTTCTTTCATAAAATGCATGACGATATTTTACAGAATTTCTAAATAGTTCATTAATTGTCTTTGGTTCAATCTTTTGAAACTCCAGATATTTCCTAACACCTTTTAATGATTTAGAATCTAAATCTAGAATGTTATCCATATAAGGTCCTTTATAGTCACAGATCGCGGGTTCAAATAGAGATTCATCATTGTTCACGCAGAAAGATCAATTTATCCAAGCTTTTTTTCTGATCGTCTTTATCAATACCACTTTTTGGTTTATTGTTCTAGTACTCCCTCCTTATTGAAAGGAATAGGTGAGTTATTGGCGTACCTTTAGGACCAAGTTGAATGGTGTTGGAGTAGCACGACGGATCTTTGAGAATCCTGCCGTTTTCATTATCTCCATTGTTTTTTGTTCACGAGTTTGAGCTCCCAAAGCCGGTCCATTTTCGTTCAAAGATGCCGGAACTCAAATCAGAGAGGATGTCGAATAAAACACTCTTCCAAGAGGATTTAAGTTATCTTCTAATTGATTATTGGCAAATGCTTATACTATACTATCATCCACGTCCCCGCCTTTTTCTTTAAAGTTTGACAAACATGTTTTGCTGCACCTAATGGATCACCCATGTCATGGAAGCAGTCAAAGAAGGTAACCAAATCATAATTGTCTCCTGGATAATCCGATAATCTTGCCACTTCAAATGTAATGTTCATTACGCCATCTTCTACTGCCCGCTTTTTGGCCCATTCAATAGATGGTTTATGTGAATCAAATCCTATAACATTTGAATTTGGATATGCTTTTGCTATCAGGAAGTAGATAATTTGAAAATTATTTTTGTTTCAATTATCTAAAAAGTAAAATCGCCTTATTTGAACCCACTTGAAATGTTTCTAGAGAACCTGATTGGGTTAACGTTATGGACACTATTAAAGATCTAACTCATCAAAACTTAATGATATAAGAGAAAATGTAGATGATAAAGTTTAATTTTTTAAGAGTACCAAGTACTTTACAAGATGATTGGAGATAAATAATCTATCAATGCGTCATAATGTGTTTTTTCTTTTAGTTGTTGTATAGACAGGACACAGAAATGTTGTAAGAAAATTTATCTTTTAGTCTTTAGAAAAAATAAGCAAGTTTTTTGATTTAGTCACAAGTCCTTTGTAATGGTGTATTGGTTTATTAGTTCATTGGTAAGGATTTGTTCGGTTTTTTTATCTATTATTAAGGGTCTAAATGATTTATTTGTTCACTATTTATATAACCTTCAAACAATGTGGGACCATATGATCACCCCCACATCTGTAATGGTGGTGGACGACGAAAATGACCAGACAAGT
>JBBRRF010000039.1:0-9142 GCA_038200885.1 Candidatus Nitrosocosmicus sp. | reverse complement strand
TAGGAACGATACCAAGGGAAAATCTTCAGCATCCATGGCTGCAGCTGCTATATATTATGCATGCAAAATTTGTAAAGTCCTCAGATCTCTTAACGAAATAGTCCAACATAATGGTAACACCAAAGACGCTAATGAAAATCTCAAATTGGCTTCGAAATATTATCGTTCGATGGTATTGATTTGTGAAAACGATGATACCAATTGGGAAATTCAAGCCCAAAACAAAATTACCGATTTTATGCAGCGAGATCCAAAGGCCGGAAATAAAAACAAGCAGAGTTTTACAATAATAAACATGCAATCAATCAACATAAATCAGTATATTTCTAAATTAGCTAATACAGCAAAATTTGATGTTAAAATTGAGCGTCTGGCCATTGAGATAGCGAAAAAAACGGAAAATCATCTTCTGTCAGATGGCAAATCTCCAAACGGGATTGCAGCAGCTTATCTATATCTCGCATCGGTCCTTCTCGGAATTAATATATTACAGATGGATATATCTCGATTAGCTGGAGTAACAGAAGTAACTATACGTAATAGATGCAAGGATATTCTCACGTGTTTCAGAATAACACTCAAAGTAAAGCCAATCTTAAAGATATAAATAATCTGCGAATATAGAAATTTTGTTTAACAATGGGCGGAAATAAGAAAAAGTCAAGTCAGTCGAATGCTTCCAAATCTCAAGAGAACAGAGGAGGTAAAAAAGAGGAGGTAAAAAAGACGCCAACTTCTAAAACTCAGCAGAAACAAAAACTCTCAGTATTGATTGAAGAAGCTCAGGGATTAAAGGTACTAGACTCGATGAAAGCTATCACGGTTCATTCGTTTGCAAGGGCATTAGGTGTTAAAATTTCGGTTGCTAATAATTTCTTGAAAAATTTAGAGAGCAAGAGCATCATAAAATCGATAGGGGGCTACAGTGGACATAGAATATACCAAAAGTCAAAGTAGTTAATTCTTAATTCAGTGACTTTTTAAGGCTCAGATAATCTCCAACTTTAAAAGATCGTAATAAATCGACGTTGTCTGAGGTTACTCTCCCCAATAAATTCAGTTTTTGATTTAATATAGCGTTATCTAAGAAAATACAAAGGAAATTTCCTAATGGAGAAAATGCTAAATCACCTTTTTTGAATCTGTTGATGGGTTTTTCAGATCCCAGCTGAAGACCAACCTGTATATAAATAAATTTACCATCATAACTATTAATTCGACCATCTATGGGGAATGCGCTAAGTAATTTCTTTATGGTTAAAGGTGAGAGATGTCTCTTAAATTCACCTTTTAATTTAGATGTCTGATTTAACTCTATTATGATTGGTATTGTCGAAACACTTTGAAACTCTGATGACACAGATATCAATAAAAGATTTATAAATATGAACTTTCAGTAACATTTAATTATATATATTAATCTTTTTGCTTAGTAGTGGCTGTCAAGCGAGCAAAAAAGAAGTCAAGTGCAGTAAAGGATGATGATTTGGACTTGGATAAAATTGGTGACGGTGGAAAAGATAATTTGCAATTAGAAGATTCAGATAATAAACGAGGTGAAGTGGGGGGAAAAGAGCCAAGCGCGGTTATAGTATATAAAACTTATGACGCTGATGTAGAATTTAGGCTCAAGGAGATTCCATCTAAGAATAATGAAATCCTAATTGGTCCTGTCCGATTAACTAGATTTGAAAAAGCTAGGATTACAGGTGCCCGTTCATTGCAATTGTCATTGGGGGCACCCATTCTAACAAAGATACCGCCAGAATTTACAGATACTATCATGATAGCTAAATACGAACTGGAAAAGAAAACCTTGCCAATTTCTATAAGGAGAATACTTCCAAATGGACTATATCAAGATATTCCCATAGAATGGACCATTTAGGCAAGAATAATAGAAACTATAGTTAATTATTTCTGACGAAAAGATAAACGTCGTTGAAATTTGCACCCGTATAACCTGTGTCTATATTTGAATGTAATTTTGTGAGTAATACATTAGAGTTGTTGTTTCTAAGATAGTAATTAACGTCTAATTTTTTACTTTTCAACAGTTCGATAGTCTTTGGTGTGATGAAGCCACCTGCTGAAGAAGAGTTTCCATCAATACCATCAGTGCCTATGCAAATAAAGGAAAAATCAAGAAGGTCGCATTTCCTAATTACTTGCAACATATGACAAATTGCTTCTTGATTTCTACCCCCAATCCCAATCTTACGGCCTGATAACGTATTGGTGACTTCTCCACCCAAAATGATACATGTTTTCGGTTTGTGTTTAGTATTAATTATCTTGGATGCAATCTTAATGAAATCATTCATAGAAATTCCATAATTTGATCCCATATAATTTGTGGAATAACCTCGCTTTTTGAAACATTCCTGAATTAGTCGACAGAAATTTGAATTGTTTCCGATTACGATGTTAGTTACGTTCCTTGAACGAAACTCTTTTGGTTTCAAGGTTTCGGGTATTTCGGACCTATCCCCTGATTCTAACACGACTTTTACCTTTCTAATAGATTTGGATTTGCGATCTAAGATGAAATAGTTATTCAAAATAGAAAGCGCCTCTTTAAATGTAGTTCTATCTGATGATGTTAATCCTGACCCTATGGTATCGAGATGATCACCTACTACGTCAGAGAGAATCAAACCAATGACTGGAATGTAAGGATCTATCCGACGCAATATTTTGCCACCCTTGATTTGTGAAAGATGCTTTCTAACTATATTTATCTCCCTTATATTAGCACCTGAAGTTATCAGTAATTTATTAATAATTTTCTTGTCCATAAGGTTAATCCCCTCAATAGGTGATACCATTAGAGAGGATGAGCCTCCAGATATTAAGAAGACTATTAATTGTATACCTTTTCTATTTTGTAATTCCTCAACTACTTTTCTAGCAGCCAAGGTACTTTGGACATTTGGAATTGGGTGAGATGATTGAATTACTGTTGCATTATCCAATAATTCAAAATTATTTTTTTCTAGTACATATCCGACAGGGATAATCAATATAGTTTTCTTAATTCTATCCCTCATTTTATTAAAGAAACCAACCAGCATTTTTTCAGACGCTTTGCCGACGCTAATAACCAAAGTCGATGCTTTATCAGGGAGGTCAAATTTGTGTATTTTATTATTTATATCTGTAATTTGCATACTTGAATCTACGTGAATAGATTCACTAACGAGCCTTTCAGGATCAGAATATTTGAAAGCATAATCCAAAGCACCTAAGGAATCATTTAATGATTTACAATTATGATATCTAACAATAGTATTTTTGTTTCTAATTATACTCATTTCAATTCAATTGAGTAGGTGTAATATTAATTCATAATTGTTCCTGTATTGAAGTGATCGATACTAGATCATTAAATAAAAATAAATATTTATTGACCTCACTCCTTTTCATGTTTAATTACTTCACTCCGGTCAAAGCTAACAGTATATTACCACAAGTAAAGGTTAAGTTTGCTAATATTTTGATGCAGAGAAATAGTATAATGGATCTTCAGGCTGAACTAAATTCAATGGTAAATCAAGAAATGTCACACGAGTCATTTTTCATAAAGAAAAGTCAAGTTAACAGGGCAATAACTGAAATGTATAAAGATATCGAGGAGCTCGAAGGATTAGGTATCTTGATTAAGAGTTTTGATGAAGGACTTTTAGATTTCCCTTCGAAACGTTTTAACGAGGAGGTATGGTTATGCTGGAAAATGGGGGAGGATAAAATTAAATTTTGGCATGGTAAAAATGAAGGGTTCATGGGTAGAAAACCACTTTCAATTAAGGGCACTTATAATAATGATGATTTAGCAGACTTACGTTAGATAGGGATTTTTATTGTCAAATGATTTAAATAGACTCTTCAAGATTGATATTGAACCAACTTTTGTTAGTTTGGAAACAAGTATGCATCCATTTGATATATTCAAGAAGCTGAGTGATGAGTTCAGTGACGTTTTCATTTTTGAATCATTGGAAGGACCTCAGGAATTGGTTGAATCTTCGATTATGGGTTTTGGTCCTAAATACAAAATTAAATGCAACGCTAATACGTTACTAGTATATAAGGGCGATAGGATTTTAAGGAAATTTTCGATCACAGATCCTCTCGACACACTAAAAAATTGTCTTCCAATAATCAACAATAAAGATTATAGATATGTTGGAGGGCTAGTGGGTTATTTTTGCTATGAGGCAATAAAATACTGGGAGAAAATCAATGTCAAAAGCAAGACATCATTTCCTCTTCTTGAATTTGGGTTTTTTGATGATGGTTTAGTGTACGATCATATGAAAAAGAGACTTGAATATTTTTTTTATGAAAAATCGAGAATCGAGACTATTACAAAAATTTTGAAAAGCAAAACTAAGATATCAAGAAAATATGACTCGACATTTTCACGGCCAAAGAGAAGCATGAAAAAAAAGGCATTTGAAAACAAAGTGAATCAGATCAAAGATCACCTATCTGCTGGGGATATTTTTCAAACAGTATTGTCAAAGAAAATAAAATTTACTTTTAATGGAGACCATCTGCAATTGTATGAGGAGCTCAGGAAAATTAATCCTTCTCCTTATATGTTTTATTATAAAACCGGTTCTAGAATTTTACTTGGGTCCAGCCCAGAAATGTTGCTAAGGATAACCGGGGACCAGGTTGAAACTTACCCCATTGCTGGCTCAAGACCAGCATTTTTAAATAAAGAAATTACAGAACGCCTCCGGAGAGAATTGTTAAAAGATCAGAAAGAAATTGCCGAACACACTATGCTAGTGGATTTGGCCCGAAATGATCTGGGAAAAGTTTGTCAATTTGGGTCGGTAATTACTTCAGAATTAATGAAAGTAAAAAAGTTTAGTCACATCCAACACCTTGTATCTCATGTAGAGGGCATCCTAGATCAAAAATATGATTCATTTGATGCATTTAGAGCGGTATTTCCAGCAGGTACAATATCAGGAGCTCCAAAAATTAGAGCAATGGAAATCATAAATGATCTTGAACCGGAAAGTAGAGGACCATATGCTGGAGCTGTTGGCTATTTTTCCTTCAATCAATCATGCGATTTTGCCATAACCATAAGGTCGATCTTTTTTAATAAGAAGAACGCATTTACGCAGTCTGGTGCGGGAATTGTAATAGATTCAGTACCTGATAAAGAATATCAAGAAACTGAAGATAAATCCCTTGCTATCCTCTCAACATTAAAAGCGTTTGAAAAAATCGATGCCAAGACCTCAATTAATTAATTCACGAGGTGGTCTGGCATATGTATTAGATTTGAGCAAATGATATTGAATTGCAATTGATGGATCCTTTTGCCTCCCTGTTAATACTCCTACAACAATCTCATCTTTTTTTATTAATTCTTTTTCGCGTAACTTCATTATTCCTGCTGGCACAGATCCTGATGCCATTTCACAGTCAAATCCATTCAACCCCACTATAGTCATTCCATCCATCATATCTATATCCTGAACCTGTTCTACAATGCCATTCGTAAACTCGATTGTTCTCAATGCTTTAATTATATTAGCAGGCTTTCCGATCTGAATTGCTGTTGCTTGTGTTTTAGGTACAATATTCTTTTCTTGTTGTTTTTGATAGAATCGGTCAATTAGATCAGTATTAACTTTTCCGGCATTCCATTTTAGTTTGGTATCCTCAAACAATCCATTTACTAGTTGATAAAAAGTATTTGCTCCTGCAGCATTTACGACCAAAACGCGAGGTATTTTTTTTATCCAACCCCATTCATAGAGCTCCATGAGCGCCTTACCACAACTGGATATATTACCTAGAGCGCCTCCCGGATATACAATCCAGTCAGGTGGGTTCCAATTAAAATATTCCATTATCCGAAAAATTATGGTTTTTTGACCTTCAATTCTAAATGGATTCAAAGAGTTTACGGTATATCCGCCTTCTTTCGAGGCCATCTCTAAAGATAGTGTTAGCGCATCATCGAAATTACCATCCACTTGAAGTACTTGAGCGCCAAACTGAAAGGCTTGACCAAGCTTTCCTGGAGCTATTTCACCTCGGGGAATATAAACATCACAATCGAATCCTTCATTTGAGGCATACATTGCAGCAGATGCCGAAGTATTTCCAGTAGAGGCACAAACTATTTTCTTAACACTCAATAACTTTGCGTGTGTGACTGCAGCAGCCATTCCATTATCCTTGAAGGACCCACTCGGGTTATAACCCTCAGGTTGAAGAAATAAATTGTTATTGGGTAAATTAACGTATTTTGCAACCTTACTCATTTGGTAAGGCCTTGAAGATCTACCCTCTGAACCATCCAATGAAACCAATAATTTGGAGCATTCCTGTACGCTCTCAGTATCCACATCAACAAAATTTAATAATTCTCTATATCGCCATACACCACTTTCATTGAAAATATTCCCTCCAAAGTTACGTCGTTGGTAAAATACTTCGATCAATTCTCTGTTAGGGACATCTTGATACTTTATATCTAGAAGAAAGCCACAAGAGCAACGATAAACATCATTATCTAGGGAATATTCAATTCCGCAGGATGGATTAATACATTTTTTTTTTGCTCTAAATTCCATTCAGGGTTAAGGTTTAACGATTTAGATTTATAAACGTAAAATCGATATCATAATGTTTGTTAAATTCATGTAGAGAATTCCGAGAACTTCTGCTAAGCGTATGCAGAAAGTCCCATGGGGAGTCGATATTACTATCTGGAGGATTAGATAGTAGTATCCTTCTAAATTATATGCATCCCAGAGAAGCCATAACCGTATCTATCGATCCAAATTGTTCCGATTATATATATTCTACTGTAATCGCAAATAAATACGCCATAAATCATCACATTGTAATGCCAT
This sequence comes from Candidatus Nitrosocosmicus sp., assembly GCA_038200885.1. Classification (GTDB taxonomy): domain Archaea; phylum Thermoproteota; class Nitrososphaeria; order Nitrososphaerales; family Nitrososphaeraceae; genus Nitrosocosmicus. The sequence goes on along the minus strand of JBBRRF010000039.1, from coordinate 2,252 downwards.
CTATGAAAGTAATCTTGGAAAACCTGGATGAGCTCGTAAGGGACTTTAAGACATTTGATCCAATATTTCTAAGAAATAGTGTAGTTCAGCTTTTAGGATTTAAAGAGGCTAAAAGGCTAAAATCAAATACGATTATTCTAGGGGATGGGGCAGATGAACTCTTCGGTGGGTATAACTTTCTGGGTAAATACGTTAAAGATCCAGAGATTTTGCTATCAAAATTAAATAAAATAGTTCAAAATATGGAGTTTGTATCATTTATATTCTCAAAAAAATACGATCTCGGAATAACAACCCCATTTCTTGACGACACTATCATAAAGTTTAGTCAGTCATTATCTGTAAATGAAAAAATCGCTGTGCACAATAGCATGGTTTATGGAAAATTTTTTTTGAGAAGTTGTTTTAGAGAAATGTTGGGGGACGAGATTTCTTGGAGAAGGAAAGAAGCATTAGAAAGTGGATCAGGGATGAACAAGATTATCCCATATTTAGAAAATTGTATTACCGGTGCAGATTTCCTTGAAGGATATAGTAAGGCAAAAAACGAAGGAGTTTCAATTAGAACTAAAGAGCATATGTTTTATTATCAAATATATAGAAAATTTTTTGACCCACCGATCCAGCAAATCTGTGATCAATCTGAAAAATCTAAAAGATGTCCTTCTTGTAACATTATATTTATTTGGAAGGGCAGTTTTTGCAAGACTTGCGGCGCTTATCCAGTATAAATTTCAGGATTGTGAAATGTAACCACTGAATATTGTCACTCCGGTTACACGAATGGAGAAAAATACAACTTTATATACAAAATTTTACATTGGGAGAGGGTATAAAAGTAAATGTCTTTCAGCAACAAATGGATCAAACCACAAAATGAGATAAGCAATGTAGGTATGAAACTATTAGAGAACATAAAACCCCCGTCGCCATTAAAACCTAGAATAGAAGAGGCACAAAAGAGGCTACACTCTCAGATCGCAAAATTGGAAAGTATGTCAGCTAAGATGGACGAGAAAGATCAAATCATATTTAAGAGAATTATTAGTGCAATGCAGAATCATGATAGTCAATACGCTAAAATCCTATCGAACGAATTATCGCAAATCAGGAAAATGAATAAGATGATTACATCAGCAAAATTGGCTTTGGAACAAATTCAACTCAGATTGAATACTATTACCGAGCTAGGCGATGTCGTTGTTACTTTGAGCCCTGCGATGTCAGTAATAAAGAATATTCAGGGCGGGTTAAATTCAATGATACCAGAAGCTGGACAGTCATTTGGAAAGATCACCGACATATTAAATGGTATCATGAATGATTCTGGACAAATACCAACAACTTCTGATATTAATGGGAACACGAGTGCTGTAAGCGAAGATGCTTTGAAAATAATTGAAGAGGCAAGTGCTATCGTCGAGCAAAACATGAAGGATAAATTCCCTGATTTACCAAATACAGGATTAGATTCTAAAATCTCGGAGAGTAACTCTCTCTATTGATGAATAATCAACCATTACTATTTTAGAGACTTATTTCGTTGATAATAGCGTTCAACCTCATTTTTATACGGTAAATGGTAGGATAGCTATAACCTTTTTCCCGATATTTTTTTATCATGATCTTCCAGTTTTTTAGTCTAACTCTGGCTTGTTTTTTTGTCAATAGTGCAGTCTCCTTTTTGACTAGGCTCTTGCGTCCTGGATTTAAGTAACCTCCCACATTTGCTTTGTATCTATTATTTGAAAATCGAAGTCCAGATATTATGACATCAAGAGGTATTTCTTCAAAATAACTTCTTATTTCATTATATTCGGATCTTAATGCGTAAAATTCAATCTTGTATTTCTTCATAAATCTTTCACAAATATTATATTTCAAAACTCGAATTATGAAACATCAAGTAATATTCAGAGAATTCGAAAACCGGTATAATTTATCCGATCGAGAAAGTCATTTATTTCAATCATCAATTTTGAAAATGGCTGCGCAAGCTCCTTGTTTCCAATTGACTCACCATCGATTACAAAATTTTTAAGTGGGAATCTAGTTACTATAGGAAAGTATGAGACTAACCAAATATTATCGCGAGTTGGATGTATATTAAACAACTCGTTTATAGTCTGCTCATATACAACCTCATCCCCTTGAAAAAAATGGATAATTATAACATTTTAACCACGATTTATTAAAACTCTAGCACCCGGAACAAGACTTCTGACTTCAGTATTATTAATAATAATTTTCCT
>JBBRRF010000038.1:0-9358 GCA_038200885.1 Candidatus Nitrosocosmicus sp. | reverse complement strand
TGGTTTGGTCGGCCTGTTGGATACTGGTTTGGTCGGCCTGTTGGATACTGGTTTGGTCGGCCTGTTGGATACTGGTTTGGGCGGCCTGTTGGATACTGGTTTGGGCGGTCATTGTAACATATGAAAGCGATATAGCTTTTTCACTCAATACATTCTTGTTCAATTCCATTCCTTCGGGTTCCCAGCAAACAATCTCTACCTCGCTACCAGTTGGATCATGTTGTTTGTTGTCCTTTTCATCCGTTCTTTCTCGTAGAAATGCGTCAGATATCTTGCTTTTTATTTGGAAGAATATTTCACCTTTCTCCTTGTCACTATAAGAATCAAAAACTTTGTCATTTATGAAAATCTCTTCATATTTTAAAGGAATCTCAATTTCTTTCTTAACTGTAATCCATTTCTTTTCAATTTTCAAGGTTCCATTCTCACTTTTTTTGGTAACGTCAAGCTTTTCGTTATATAGCGGAATTTTTTGCACCAACTCCTCAGTTTTGATCAACCCATTACTATCAAGATTGTTTATTCGTTGATCATCCGATAATTTTATACCGAATTTATTCTCATAAGATTGAGAGACCATATATCTACCTTGTACTATGATGACATGATCGGTATATACATCTTTTAAGAAGAACTAAGCGAAATCACTACCAGTGCTTCATTTGTTTTTCCAGAACTGACGCCTTGTACATAAGATGGTTCATGTTAGGTGGTTTAACAACAACAGGATAAGAATCATAAATTATTTCGCTCTGATTGTCAAGTACAAGAAAAACTTTCTCAGATTGGTCCGAGTCAGGTTTTCCCTCCTTTATTCGAATCATAAATCTGGTTAACTACCTTGATTAATAAGTTTAATAATCGAGATTCCGTATCAAACATCCTTGAAAACTCTTCATTTTTAATAGCGGATCAGCGATTCTTAACATCTTACTTTTAATCCAGGACTAATTATTAATTCAAGAAATGTAAATTTCGCAACTTGGCTATTTGAGAATAAAACTAAAAAAATCCTCATAATGATATAGCATGGGCAGACTTCGAAAAAATATTTTTTGGAAATTCTCTAATCAACTTTGTAAAGTGGTATGCGTTCAATCATATTTTGAAAAGGTAATAAAGGCTCTGCAAAGGGTAACAGTTCTTAAAATGGTCGGTCATTTCTTACAAGGCATGAACATTAGCACTAAACTGGGATTTACTTAGTATGCATACCAATAGACTTTGCCTTTATTACCTTCTTTCAGTGGAGCTTGTTAATGGGTCTGGTATATATAGTAGAGGTACCCTAGTATTTAAACTATATTTTGTTCACACACAGTGATGTAATATTTTTATAATGAAATCCAAAATTTTACCCATAATTACAATATTGAACAATATATGATTTATTCCAGAAATAAAGTTGTATTAGAAACCTAAAATTAAATTACAACCCTAAAATCAAATACGAATAAGCTGCATCAATGAAATAATCCAAATTTCGCTACCTTTTGATCCTTGAGAGCATTTTTGTATGGCCCGAAGATTCTTAATTTGATCAAATAAAATAAGCAATCCAATATCGTTGTTTAACAAAAATGAGCCACCCTCAATAGTCATATACTTTTTCTTATGATATGAAAGCAAAATTAAAGCAATCATGATTGTCAATGACGATCAATTACCCAAGACATTTCTTACGAATTCGATATTATCAAGATCATTTCTAACAGAGTCAATAGGCGTTTCCATAATGAATGGAACTTTGTTTAATTTCTTGTAATTTATTAAATATCTTAACCCTCTTTCTCCAATTTTTCCTAAACCAACGTGATAGTGTCTATCAAGGTTAGATCCCAAGTCTCCTTTTGAATCGTTTAAATGAATTATTTTTATGTTTTCTATACCAATATGACTATCTATTTTTTCAATAAGGGTTGAAACACCACTTTCAGTGGATAAATCATAGCCCGCGGCAAATAAATGGCATGTGTCTATGCACAAGCCATAATCATTTTTCCCAAGAATATTGAATATGCTTTGGATTTCCTCGATTTGGCTTCCAATACTATTTTTTTGTCCTGCACTATTTTCCAATAGGATTTTAACTCTGTTTCTTGGTGAACCCAGGTCACTGTATGATTGCAATGATTTTGTACACGCATTTACAAGTTGGTTTATACCATTTTTAGGTCCTTGACCTAGATGACTTCCCAGATGTATAACAAGATAAGGTATTCCCAGCATATTGCAGCGTGTTATTTCATCTGTCAATACTAATATTGATTTTTCATACATTTCACTAGTCGGTGCCGAAAGATTAGGCAAGTATGGCATATGTACAACAACGGATTCAGTTTCAATTGAACTATTACCCAATTTTTCCTTGAACATATCGGTTTCAGATAGAGTCAGTTCCTTAGTCTTCCACTGTCTAGGACTTCTAGTAAATATCTGAAAAGCTGAACAGTCGATTTTTACTGCGTTATCAACTGAATTTGAAATACCACCACTAATAGATACATGAACACCTAATTTTAGAACCAATGTGGATAATCTTGTATGTTTGAAATTTATAAGTTAATCATTTAAAGCTCCATACTAAACAACATGATTTGTAGGTAAATGAACTGAAAAGAGAGTCCATTCAGAATGATTGGAGAATGATTATTCCGAATCCATACTCTATGTTGTATTAAACTGATGAAACAGTCATTGTAGCTTGGATAAATTTATAATAATGACAAGTCTAAATTAAAAGTAACTTTTAATGTATCGCGACTAGTTTCAACCGAATTGCGGACATAATCCTAGGGGTAAGAACAAATGAGGAAGCAAGGCCACAACTGGTTCGTTAACCCTATTCATACTCTTATAATGTCCGATGAAATGCGTTCATCTAAAAGTATGCTATTTCTAGCGAAATAGATTAATCTATATGATATTTATGACGTATCGTCATTTGATCTGCTAAAAAATTATAGACTAAAACCAAATTGAATTAATCTATCTAGATTCAAGATGATCAGAATGTTCTAAAGACAGATCACAAAAATTTGATTTTAACCATATAACTTTGAGGTGAATCTGGTTTCTACTTTTTTAGTCTCGAGAAATGGTTAAAGGATACAAATGCGAGTTCTTCAGGACCGCGGTATATGAATCCTTCATGACTTTCTAAATTTTTCAAAATATTAAATGGATAGTAACAAAATATAAATACTAAAACAAAATAGATTTGTAGCAAACCATTTACTGACTCATACTCAGATTGAGTAATGATAAAATATTTAGTAATGATAGTATTTTTTTGCTTCACGAAGGAACAAATCTGATCCTTTAGTAAAGGGAAGTGGGCATTTTCCGTGTTTATTACGGTATAAGAATTAACAACGCCTAGAAATTTGACAAAATTATTCAACTATCCAAAAAATGTACTTTATAATTTATGGCAACCTTTTATAAATGATGTCTAGAGAGTTTGATTAATACATAGAAATATCATGTAATAAACACTCTAAACAGCGCCGTATTAAAATAGTTATTTACACTTTATCGTTATAATAATTGGAGATATTTTTACTAAAGAATAATCAAAATAAATTAACATTATTTGTTTTCAAACTGCTTATATCGTATGTTTGAATCGTATGCTTAGACAAAGACATGAATGACAAAGATCTAAATATTGTTTGGGTATGTACTCAATGTAATCAAAATTTTCTATTTTATTCAGATGTTCAAGATCATAAAGCTAGCACGGGCCATTCAAAGATTTACAAATTTGATTTGTTGTCCGGTCGCATGATCGACAGGATAGAGATGAGTTAGTTTTAAAATATAAATTAATATTAGATATACATAAAAAGAAGACAATTATCATTTAATCAAAAGCCGGGGTCGCCTAGCCTGGAAGGGCGCAAGCCTGGAAATTAGGAAACTATATAGCTTGTGGCCCGTGAGGGCCTCGAGGGTTCAAATCCCTCTCCCGGCGCCTTACTCGAGGAGACAAGCAATGGTCTTTTATATTAAAAATACGCAAGTACTTTTGTAATTATTTGACTCAGCGCCTAAATGTCGTTAATCATTCATCATCTGAAAATCTTCGGATGTTTAAAGAGAATATTGAAAAAAATGGTGAATCTCTGAAATCTATCGACGATGATCGTAATGATAATCAACATCATAGTATGATATTAAGTAAGATCGACCAAATAACAAGAGGTCAAAAGTCATATGTCAGGCGCATTTTGTTAGACATTTTAGATAAATCACCGCAAAACGCTAATAATATTTGTGATTTTATAATTGCAGAGCGCAATGAGATAAACATAAAGGAATCTACGGCAGAATGGCATGTTAAAGTATTAGGCCAGATACAAAAATTTCTTAATTTCAAAGACTTTAAAGCAATAACAAAGGAAGATATTCTAAACTATCTTAACAGTTTAAGAAAAACCACAGAAGAAGATCCCACTAACAAGAGTATAGGAAATAGAAATAACAAACAAAGAGTATTGTAAATGTGACTACTCAGTAGAATTAGATAATTTTAATTGTCTTGGCCAATTAATATTCAAAATATGATATGAGATGTTTATCTATCCCAAATATGGGTTAAAAAAACGCTGTTCAAATGCTTCAGTTGATGGAACTATATGTATGTACAACCGGTAATATTGGATGTCAAGGTTACCCTTTTTTTGTACTAACTGCGCTACAGAAAAAGAAAATAGTTAATAGAATCACAGGTGAAAATTGAACTAAATTCTTTTAAAATTAGTTAAATTAATTATGTTCGCTCTTATTTCTGAATGTTTCAGCTACTGTGACAACAAAGAATTTCCATGAATCTTTCTTTTCTTGTCTTGGTTCTTTTATTATTATGGATAAACTGGAATGTTTTTGAGTATGTTTCTAAATTGTGTTTGTTTACACCCGTGAACTTTCTTAGCCATATCTGATACAAGTTACTTTGGCATTCACAGTTATTCACGTGTACAATGCCGTTTGCGTATTCCTTCTCTAAATGGTTTACACTTTCGTGTATGAATCCATGTTCTTCCAATGAGTCATATGCTCTGTACTCATCTGTAAATATTGTGGAACCATACTCAACATTTTTACATATGATATCAAGAAGTGACTTTTTCACAGGAACGTCAAAATATGTCATTCCATTCCTTTGACGAATACATGTTATCATTGGATGGTCCTTGTCAAATGTACCTCTGCCTCTCCAAGGCTTTAGTCCTCTTTTTCGGGGTTTCCTTCATGTCTTTACTATCTCGTCATGATATGATCTACCTTTGAGTCCTGCTTTGATATAGAATTCATCACACTCTGTAATACCATCAAGTTTGGTTGTAGAGAGTTAGCGATAACTTTTCCATAACTGTTCTGATAAACCTGTAGCATCTTGGATATGGTACCACTACCTCAAGTGATATCTCTCTTATTGAACATCCGGGCCATAGTACAAAGTACAGATACATTGCCAAGAACCATATTCTCAATGATGTATGTGAATAATGAAATACAGTACCTGTTTTGTCATTGAATCCTCTTTCTCACTGCTTGCAGAAATACTTTTGATATGACCTATAACGACCATCTTTCTTTATGTTATAGGATACACAACAGCAGTCCTTCCACCTTATCTTTCTAAGTAGACCAGTACACCAACTTTCATCAGGAAGGGAAATAGTTAATGACGATATGAAAATCTTGTAGTATCCTACACTATTGTTTGTTGGCTAGGTTCGAAGTTTACATGCTCCGTATGAGAGCGAGTTAATGACTGAACCAATTTCTTGAGTGAGTGAGCGGCTATCAAACTACCCCATGTAGAGGGTGAATGGATGTTTGCCGCCTGTATAGCCAACAAAAATAAAAAAAGAGGAGGATGAACGAAAAATTGAATCATCTTGGAATAGATGTAGGAAAAAGAAAGTGTAGAGCAGCACTTAAAGACGATAAAGGTAGGATACTGGATGAATTCTTTTTTGGTAATGATGCAAACGGAATACTGGATCTGCTTTTAAAACTACGTTCAAAGGAAACACGTGATACTCAAGCAGTACTAGAATCTACAGGTAACATGTGGATGAGAATTCATGATACATTAGAGGAAAATGGAATCAATACGATACTTGCTAACCCATACAAAACAAAGATAATAGCAGAAGCCAAGATAAAATCAGATAAACTGGATGCTCGGATATTATCTGATCTGTTACGAACTAACTTGATATACGAATCATATGTACCAAAGAAAGAAGATAGAGACAAGCGAAGCCTTGTGAGGCACAGGATAACACTATCAAGAACCAAAACAAAACAGTATAAGGAAGCAATAGAAGCGTATGAAAGAGTAATTCTAATTGATCCAGACTTTGCTAATGCATATTATGACTGTGCGAGATCACTATTAAAACTAGATTCATTCGATATCAGAACTTGTATAAAATATTTGAAAAAAGCATTCAGGTTAGATCCTGAACTTAAAGAAAAGGCAAAATCGGACTTTGATTTTCAATCAATTAAGAATAAATTTGAACTCGATTTGTAATCATTCTTGCCTAATATGGGAATGCTTCAGAAAACACATATTAGATATCGAATAACGGAACCGTTTTTATTTTAGTCGGCTATAATATGAATGTAAAATTGACAAGTTAAATTGTTCGAAAATATAGGAAGCTTTCAATCTTCCATTAGTTCTTTAATCACTCCTATTGATTCATGATATTGTTTTTTACCTAGAAGTTTTTCTATATGAGTGATATCTGACTGGGCTCTCATATCTTCCATTACTATTTCCGTTATTTTCTTTTCATCTTTGATATCTTGATTATTGTTGTCTTCTGCTCCTGTTTTGGTATTGTTCTTTTTGAGTAGATGTAATCCGGATTCATTTACATGGCTATCTACCTTATCTGTTGGATCTTTGAACCTATCCTTAGTTATGGTTACCATGGCAGAAAAAGATTTTCATGTAGTCAGAGCCCGACTGAAGGTAACACATATATATGTGGAACGTATGTGAAGTCATGTCATATGTCAGAATTTGATGTCTGTCCTATTTCAACAGTAAAGGATATGTTGAAAATTGTCGTCGAATCAGACAAGGTACTTATTTTTTGAGGTAAAGTACAATATGTCAAATTCCAATGATTCTGCAAATAATATAACAAAAAAGACTTTGAGCACTGCGGTATCTCTTTCCCTGGCATCAGGGATAATAATTTTAATCAGTAGTCTGATACCTTGGTTATTTTTTGCAAATACAAACTTTAGTTCAATGGGTGGAATGATGGGGAATATAATGACGGGGAGTAGTATGGGATGGTTAGGTATGCCTGGAAGTTTAGGATGGATGTCTCCATTGACACTTATGGCAGGAATAATGATCCTATTTGGTGCGATAATGATGCAAATAAGACCCAAAGAAAATAGTATATGGGGAATAATAGTAATCATCTTTTCTGTAATGGGATTTACAGGAATGGGCTTTTCTATTCTTGGAGCAATCATTGGGATAATAGGCGGAGCTATAGCATTGATAGAAAAATCCGACCGAATGGTTGAGTAAAGATAATGGTATTTCTTAACCCCATTAGGAAGATGTGAAATGGAAGATCCCATAATACAAGATACTCTTTTTGAATTACATGCTGATATATGCTAGACATTATCCAATCCTCTTAGACTTAAAATAATAAATGAACTGCAAGAGGGGAAAAAGACCGTAAATGTTTTGGCAAAGGCGCTTGAGGTCAGTGAACCTAAAGTTGTCATAATTTTACTGATACAGTTGATTATCATATTAAAAATGACTTTTCAGGGATAGCATTCATTAATTAATAATGTAATGATATGATATTAACATGTCACATATAATAAACAATATCGACCTTGACAAAATACAAAAAACCATAGAAAGCGGACAAGAAGATAGGCAGTTTTTGAAGAAACCAGTAAAATTGGAAGGAGAATGGAACTTTGATATTCAAAAAGGATACCAATTCAAAACCGAATTAGCATATGAGAAGGGCAAGGAAGTAATTGAAATAGATTCGCCATCATTCTTAGGAGGTGGCGGTAACAGATTAGGACCTATGGGATATTGTGTGGCAGGAATAGCATCCTGTTTTATTACCACATTCGTAAGTATTCTATCAAGTCACGGCATCAAACTTGATAAACTACGAATAAATGCAGAATGTAACATTAATTTTGCCAAAACATTTGATATTTCGGATGAACCTATTACAGAAGGGATAAATTTTGAAATTGATGCTGAGAGTGAAGATAAAAACACATCGGATAAACAAAAGCTTCAACAACTGATTACTATGGCTGAAGAGAGATGTCCTGCTATTTACAGTATGAGTCATATTATTAAGGTAAGCGCAAAATTGAAATAAAAAGAATGCAGAAATCCCAATTAATTTTAGGAAATCAAACATAACTAGGAGTTTTTTTGTTTAAAAAATTATTGTAACTGAATTATCTGTAATAACTGATTGGCATTATATTATTAATGTACCCTTGACAATTGTTTTTACAGATGCAATCAAAAATATGGATTTTCGAGGACCATTAAAGAAGTCAAATGCTTTGATTATTGTATAGAATACCGGCTAGGACAATCCTAATCAAAAAGCGGAAGCCGATCAAGCCACAATGCAGAAACCATCGAATTTTTCAGATCGATATAATTTTTAGTCATTCCTGACACTTGGTTTTGACAGCGCGATTCTCATGTAACGCGATAGTTAGCTCATCATCCCTATGATATGTTAATGCATAATGACAACAACCAAACAATGACTGATAAAATTACTGTCGATGCTTACCATATTTTTCTCACCATTTGTGATACCTATAAACAATCTTTGACAATAGTCATCTAATAATATTCAGGTCGAAGAGGTGGTATAGGTCAACTATGAAAATAAATATTGGAGCCAAGGATTTGTCAGGACAAAAATATATTACTAACGAAAGCCCTTAGTAAGGTCAACAAAATGGTCAACTGATATTACAAAAATATCATTAAAATAAATAAAAACTAGTCAACTGTTTCACTAATTTGCTCTTAAAATTAGCGGGAAATGTTCTCGATAGCATGTCAATGGACTGGACGGGTTCATTCATGCATTATTTTCTTGTGCTGAATCTGAATACTAAATTATACACGACTTTGAGTAGAATGTGAATAAATTACTAAAACTTAGAGCCTATCCTAAAATTCGATATGATTATAGCTACTTTTCTTTCTTGGTAAACTGTGACCTGTGTTCAGAAGAAAGAAGATGGAGTAAGAAATACCACTCATCCCACTATCATAACCATTCCAGACAAGATATGG
>JBBRRF010000037.1:0-9377 GCA_038200885.1 Candidatus Nitrosocosmicus sp. | reverse complement strand
GTTCTCTGTTCTGGTAATAGTGTATGGGTCAGGTTTGGTATTAATTGATACAGTATCGGATTCAAAACTACTAGGTTCTAGTCGGTTATCGGCTGTATTAGTTGCTACTGCATATTGATCACTTGATTCATAATCCTTAAAAATTGGATTTACCTGATCAAGAACATAAGGTTCATGTATGTTTGCTAAAATATAATCATGCAAATACATACTTGGTTTAACTTGGAATCTTTTTTCACGATCATTACCAGTAATGTGTAAAACTTGTTCATTCCTAGAGCCATCTCTATAGATAGTCACCCCTTTTAATCCAAACTCATGTGCAAGTAGATATGCGCACTTTACATCCTCAACCGTAACATCTCCAGGCATATTGATTGTTTTTGCAATCGCGTTACTGATCCATTTTTGCCACACAGCTTGAGCCATTATATGATCGGTCCAATGAATATCTATGGCTGTAACAAATAGCTTTTGTATCCATTCAGGTATTTCATTTATGCCACGAACGGATCCGTAATTATTTGCAATTTTTATCAAAATTTCATCAGTGTATAATCCATGTTCTTTCAAAACATTCTCAAAAATTTTGTTCATATAGAAGAACCTACCAACAGTAACACGTTTTTCAAACACCAAAGCAAAAACAGGTTCAACACCATTAGACACATCTGAAATCATTGATAAAGTACCAGTAGGTGCGATAGTAGTAGTCCATGAATTCCTGATTCCATAGTTTTTAATTTTTTCTATTAAAGAGTCCCAATCATAATAATGTGAATCCTTAGGGATCTCATGGTAACCCGACAGCGGAATATCTCCATTTTTATACTCAGTCTGATCGAATAACGGGAAAGCACCTCGAGATTTTGAAATGACAACACTTTCATCCATGCTAAAATATGACAAAGTTTCAGCCAGTTTACTCATGAATTCATATCCTTCCTTTGAATCATAGGGGATCTGTAACATGAATAATAAGTCTGCTATACCCATAATCCCTAACCCTATTCGCCGGGTTAGTTTTGTATTGATATCAATTTCCTCTACAGGATATTTATTGACGTCAATAATATTATCTAAAAATCGTGTAGCAGTTCTAATGGATTGTTCATATTTGGGCCAATCAAATTCATACATTCCATCTGCTTTTCGTTTTACAAATTTGGATAAATTAATGGATCCGAGATTACAGGACTCGCATGGATACAAGGACTGTTCACCACATGGATTAGTTGCTCTAAGTGGTCCCCCTTTGGCATCGATACAAGGATTGTATTTATTTATATTATCAAAAAATATGACACCAGGTTCAGCGCTCTTCCATGCACTCAAAGCTATTAGCTCCATTAATTGATGAGAATCGATATTTTTCACATTAGCCTTGGTTCTAGGATTTTTCAGAGAATATTTATGATCCTCTTTGTTTACTAATGATTTCCAAAAATCTGACCAGATCCCTACACTTACGTTAAAATTTTCATACATCCCTGGTTTAGTTTTCATTGTAATGAATTTTTCAATATCAGGATGCCAAGATTCCAAAATACCCATATTTGCACCACGCCTTTTTCCACCTTGTTTAACTACGTCTGTAATTGAATCGATAATTTGCATAAAAGAAGTTGGTCCAGATGCAACACCACTAGTAGATGCAACTATATCCCCTTCGGGTCTTAAGTCAGAGTAATTTATTCCAACACCTCCTCCAGATTTAAAAATCATTGCTGCATCAGTGGATGATTTCATAATAGAATACATATCATCAGGCATATCAAGAACAAAACAGGCAGATAGTTGCCCCAATCTGGCACCAGCATTCATAAGAGTTGGCGTATTAGGAAGAAATTCGTTAGAAACCATCAAATTATAATATTCCGTTATTTTGTTGCCATAATTACTCATTTTTCCCTCTGCAATCAATCGTAACAGTTCTTTAAAGCTTAACTTCATTCTTCCCAGTTTGGCCTCATCAATATATGATCTGATTAATGCTTCAAAATGATATTTATTAAAATAATAACTTCCAATTTTTAACTTGCTATCGAAATCATCTAATTTTTTATAATATAATTCTGCTTCAAATAAAGTCTGTGTATGATTATCGTGAAAATCATATACTCGAGAGTCATGAATAATATCCGATATAGCAACCAATATTGCGACTCGTTCAAATAATTGCTTTGGACCTTCGATAATTTCACCACTATTATCTCTCAATAAATATCTTGAAGACAGAACACGCAGAGAATTGACATCCAGGGTTTTATCCACTTCGTCAAGATCTTTTTTATTTAAGATCTTCATTTTCATTTCCCTTAATTTTCTTCTTTCATGACGATATAGGATGTAAGCCTTAGCGGTCTCAGCCAAACCTTCTTCAATTAAAATCGATTCAACCATATCTTGAACATCTTCGACGCTCAAAACATGATCTCTATGAATGGACTCCAAGTATCCATTTTTAATAATTTTATTTACCAATTTTGATGCAAGTAATTCAGCCAATTTATGATCGGGTTTACCAGCTGCAACCAATGCTTTGTAAATTGCATTCGATATTTTTGATTGCTCAAAATCCACTATTGTACTATTTCTTTTTTTTATATGTACAATGGTTTTATTTTTTGAATCATGAAGATCAGTTTCAGCCATATAACATTTATATATTATTTATAGATCGTTTATATTAATTTCGATAGCTTATTTTATAAATTAGCGAGTTTCAAATAAGAACTTACATCCAGCCTGAAAGTATACTATATGTAATAGACTTTCGTATTATCATGGAACTGGTATTAAATAATTATGAATAATATAACAGATATACAAAAAATGACTAAAGGACTCAAATGGATGGAGTTTATTCAACATGTAATGAATAATGGATATTAGTTAAATGTGACAATATTTCGAGATCCACATATAGAACAAACATCACTACTAACCACTCGAGTTCCGCATATAGAACATATGCGATGCTCCTCAAATATATCAAAGTACGGGATAACATGGGTGGATTTTTGTAGCAATTTCACCATTTCCTGAGGAGGAACATCACTAGTGAGTAGTTTTACGTACAAACCTCCAGCCATAAGATTATCCAATTCAATTAGATTATTAGATAATGAATCTTCATCATCAAGCATTTTTTTGGTAATAACTAGTCCTTGCGAATATGATTTAAAATCGTGAGTCAATTTACCAAATTTCTCGGAATCAAGGTCAACAAATCTTGTTGAACTAGAATCATTTATAATGGAAACGCCAAATTTGTCTGTGTTATGCTGGCCGAAATCAAGTAGTACGTCGTTAGCCGTTTTAACCACTTTCTTTACGATATCAAATCCCATATCTTTAGATAATCCCAAAATATCATGAATAGATTCATCCAACCCAGTCAAGTTAACGATTATAGAAGTAGAACCCAATTGTGGAAAGCCCATGGTATGGGATAGAGCAGGTAATATATCTTGCCGAATGTTTTCTAATAATATCTCCTTCTTTAGTAATAAAGTACTTACTGAGGGCCTCATTAACAAGGCCAATTTAGTCCTAAAATAGGTTTCATCTTTATTTGACTGATAAGCTAGACGTGGTAGATTTATAGAAAGTGAATGTAGTGCTACAATCGGTAACCCCATATCTTGATGCATCTTATGAATACCTCTGCTACTACGCACCGATTTTTGTGAGAGAGATATTCTACCACCTAACTTTATGATCTTTGTAAGAAGGGACAACAAGTCATTAGATAAAGAATTTGCAAAAGTTATAAAAAGTCCAAAATTGGGCAGAGATACTTGCTCTATATAAGACAAATATCCACTCAGCATTTGAAGCAAACGCTCGCTATTTTCATTTCCACTCAAAACTAGCGTAATAAATGGAGATCCTGCATACTGCATTGAAATGGAGGATGAAATCAATGAGAGTGAAAAATATTCAGATATTTTATCAATAGCATAATCACCAAAAATTTTATCGATGTTTTCTATGACTATCTCTCTGGAACCCTCTCTTTGAAGTAATGAAACTATGATAGGCAATGTGATATTTAATTTATGAGTATGTGTAGTCCTAGGTAAAAAAAGAAAATGGCTTTTGAGATTCAAGTTCTTGTTTACTTGTTCGATATCAACAAAAATAGTATCAGCGCCTATGCCCCAATGACCTAATGCATCTAAATGAACCTCACCACTATAATGCATATCCATAATATCTTTTTGAAAATTATTTGCAAAATAATCAGAAAAGACTTTTTCCGAAACTTCTGTAATCAGGTCATTTATGCCATTTCTTAATAAATTATCATTATGGAGGAATTTTTTATTTAAGTCAAAAATGGGAACTCCGATTCTAATTAACTTATTCATTTGTTCCTCTAAACCATGCTCTAACAATACATTATTTACACAATCTCTTATTAGTCTAGATGTCAAGTAAGAGGTTGAGAGTTTATATATTTTATTTTCCACCTCTTCAGTAATTTTTGTAGCTTGTTCTAATGACATATTTGCTTCTCTAACCAAGGATTGAATTATTTTGTGTGGATTGAATTCTTCGATGGTTTGATGGCTGGTTCTAACATACATCTTTCCACTTTCAACTATAGACTTTTCTTCTATCTGTCTAGCCAAGTTTAATACCAATTTACCTAGATTAGTAATGGTATACCTCCTTTCTCCCTTATTTAGACCTACCAAGGATTGTCTCAATAGTTTTCTTAAATGATATGCAAATTTCCCAGATTCTTTCTTTGATTTAAATCCTGCTAGTGATTTTAGTTCAGAGTAGGTTAGAGGTCCTTTATTATTAAGAATGCGCAAGATATCAATTCGATTAGGACTGGCCATTACTGAAAAAATCATTCTTACTCGTTTGGATGTGGATTCCAAAACTCCACGTTTAGTTTCGGATGGGGGCAAATATGTATACCTCAACTACAAAGAGCAGTCTTATTATTAGTATATAAATAAAACTATCAGTTAGAATAAGGATAAGATGCTCTGGTTTGATGAAAACTAGTTTTCTAACAATACTTGTCCGCTATTGAGTATATCATCCTTTAAATTAATACTAGGTCTCTTTGAAATGACAGAAACTGGAACTTCGGGTAGTTTTTCTTTTGCCTCGTCTTCCAAACTATTTTGAACATCGCTTAATATGGCCAAAGCATCTTTATCGATCACAGATGCTATTTTACTAGCATCGGTGTTAATATTAGAATTAATTAATACATCACCAGTTAGTGTATGAATGTCATTCAAAACATCAGTTGCAGACGGAACAGCCTTTGAAAGATCTTTCTGAATATCTTGGAGCATTTCTACTGTCGGATTAATTGTATCCATTATAGTTGAGAATTCGGTTATTGTAGTGAATCGGATTGAAACTACCTCTAAGGCCGTTGTTGCATTGTGAGTGTTCTTTCTAAGTCTTCTCATAGCAGATAACTCATTTGCAATGATATTTGCACGGGCATTATTTCCTGATTTTATATTTTGAGTTATTTTGGAGCTAAAATTAGCATCTATATTAGAAAATTTTTTATCCATTAGTTTGAGTTGCGAAATTTGCGTATTTATCACAGAGATAGCGCTGTTAACATCATAATAGAACTGGCCACTTTTTTCCATCAAATCATCAGTAATCAGGACATTTGTTAAAAACAAATGTTAAACTCTGTAAACAAAAAGGAGGATTAAATTTAGCTACGGTGCTACGACATTGAACTACTATACTTTTGCAATATTAAACCATGTTTTTCGTGGAAATCAATCACTTTGATTTTAGAACCCAATAGCAAATCAGAAGGAGAAGATATTCCAGGCAGAAACCCGGAAACATTTATGTCACAATCATCTAATTTAAAAATAACCCAAGCATACGAATTGACATCTTCAAATCCTTCTGGTGCGACTGCTTGAATTGTAAATGTTACAACTGTGCCCTTACCGGTGTATGATATTTGTTTAAAAGAGCTAGAAAAACATTTATCGCAATAATATACGGTTTCTAATATAATATTGTTGCATTTATTGCACTGATTAAGAAGTATGTTTCCGTTCTTCGCAAATTCGATGAACCGTTCTCGGGAGCTTTGATTCTTTGGCTTTGATTGGGTCAATTACAATATCACCTTCTATTTTATTTTCTTAAATATATGTACAGCTGCGCTAGCCCCGGTAGCACCAAAATTATGAGTCATAGCTATCTCAGCATCTTTAACCGTTCGTTCTCCAGCTTTATTCGTAAACTGTTCGAACACTTCTACAACTTGGCCAACACCAGTTGCTCCTATTGGATGACCTTTAGATTTTAACCCTCCAGACGGGTTAACAGTAATATCGCTATTTAATCTGGTCCGTCCTTCTCTAACAGCCTGAGCAGCAGATCCCTTTGGGTAGAATCCTAGATCTTCGATGTCTATTAATTCGGCTATGGTAAAACAATCGTGTACTTCAACAAAATCAATATCTTTTGGAGACAGATTTGCCATTTTATAAGCTTGACGGGCCGCTTCAACGGTACTTGGAATAGTGGTAATATCTTTTCTAGATTGGACTGAGGCAGGTGATGCACCCCTGCCTGAACCCACTACTTCCATATATGGATTTCCGCTTTTTTTTGCGAATTCCTCATTACATAATATGACAGCTGAGGCACCATCAGAGAAAGGACAACAATCATATAACTTTAGTGGAGAGGCGACCACAGGAGATTTTAACACATCTTCTATAGTAATCTTCTTCCTAACATGGGCTTTTGGATTAAGAAAACCATTTTCATGATTTTTAACAGCAACTCTGGCCAGATCCTCCTCTGTCGCTTTATAAGTAGCAAGATAGGCTCTAGCCATCGAACCAAAAAGACCGGGAAATGATGCTCCATTACCCCCCTCATAAAAAAAATCAGAACAATAGGAAAAGAGTGTCGTGCTTTCAACTGTACTGGTATGAGTTACTTTTTCAACTCCTAGTGCTAAAACACAATCATAAAATCCAGCAGATACATTTGCAAATGCTTCTCTAAACATTACAGAGCCAGAACCACATGCAGATTCAATAGTAAGACCAGGTACATCAGGGATCCCAAGGTTACTCATAATTACAGGAGCCATGTGCACCTGTTTATCAGCCACACCAAAGACGTTTGAAATATATCCAGCTTTCAAGTCTCTTGGAGTTATACCAGCTGATTCAATGGCATCTCTTGAAGCGTTCAAGGCTATTTCAATAATACTTTCATTTAATTTGCCATACTTTGTACTGCCAGCACCAAGTACATAGACCTTTTCACCCATATATCAGAAAGGGTTCTAGCATAATAAAAATGTAAAGTGGATGCAAAATCTCAATATGATTGATTCTGTTTTTGCTTTTATTTGAACAGTACCTAAGTAATAATCGGAAACGTCCATTGTAGTGACCTTTTTTTGGTAACATATTTAAATTTACTTTCACACATTACATGTAACTCAAGAAAAGAGAAAATTATTTAGGTCAAGTTCAGTGATGCTTTATACAATTAATGCTAATTCAGAAAGTCTCCTACACGGTCAAGTTCAATTACCATCTAGTGTATGTGGTACAAATCCTTTCGCCTATTCTTTAACAATGGAAGGCTTTTTCTAACCAAGCCAATCCTAGCCAGATCTAAATCTATAATCTCAAAGCCTTCTGAATTACCCATATCCATAACAACAACGCCAAAAGGATCAACAACTAAACTGCGACCACAGAAAATATTGCCAATTTGGTTAGGAGCAATCAGATAAACTCCGTTCTCTATTGCTCTAGCTCTACACATTATTAACCAATGATCTTCTTTCATTGTTCCTTGCACCCAACCAGATGGAGCTATCAATGCATTAGAGCCCTTAATGGCAAGGATTCTGGAAAGCTCTGGGAATCTCAAATCATAACAAACCAAAGTTCCAAGTTTACCCAAAGGAGAAATAACGGGAGAAAATAGTTTACTTCCAGCCAATAATTTGGTGGATTCCTTAAAACCAAGTGCATCATAAAGATGCAACTTCCTATAATAAGAGATTAATTTTCCCTGTTCATTTATTAGTACCACTGTATCATAAACACGGTAAGAATTTTTGTTAATTTTACTCTCCTTCTCCTGCTTTGTATTGGTTGATATTAGATTTGTATGCTCATAAATGGAACCAACAATAAAGATATTGTTTTCTCTAGCGCTTTTCCTCAATTGCTTAACAAAATTACCATTCAGGGATTCGGAAATCGAAAACAATTCTTTGCTAGATTGTGATTGAGGAGAAAATGACATCTGGAATTCCGGGAAGCAAATAATCTTTGCTTCTTTTCTTGCAGATTGCTCAATTTGTTCCAAAGAGAAAGCCAGATTTTCTCCTTTGTCTGGTGACGACTTCATTTGGACAATCGAAACCCTTACCATAATCATACAAAAGTGTAATGAAGTTTAATATTAAATTAGTTGTCAATGAATAGAATTAGTTGACTTAAATCCACTCAAAGAATTGAAAAATCATGCTACTATTATCCTTACTTTCGTCTCAACAAATAGTATTAAGATACCTCACTCCGTGAATCA
Organism: Candidatus Nitrosocosmicus sp.; assembly: GCA_038200885.1. Lineage (GTDB taxonomy): Archaea > Thermoproteota > Nitrososphaeria > Nitrososphaerales > Nitrososphaeraceae > Nitrosocosmicus. Next base: position 791 of record JBBRRF010000037.1, on the reverse strand, counting down.
AAGGTACACGCTGCTCTGTTGCATGATTCGTCTAATTTAAGAATAATTCATATTTCATGCCTTGACTAAAGAGACAGAAACTTGTTATACAGAGATACTTTAAGCCTTAGTTCCTGTTTCATATTTTCCATTTTGATGGAATAAACATATTCTCCAAACATTCTTTTTAAAGATGAGAACACGGTTTCAACAATCCATCTCTGTCCATAGCTTACAATGCTGTCTTTCCATTGTTCAAAGTTGTTTCTCCATTGTGCTATTACAGACAGATTCCTAAAAAGATTGGCAGTATTCCATCTGACCCTGGAGTTCTTTCCGACCTTGATACATGACATAATCCCTCTCTCTGACAAAAGTCTAAAGGTGTTGTTACTATCATAAGCTCCATCACCTAAGACTCTATCAACCACTCCTTCTACATATCCATCATTACTAATATTATCAACTAACTTGGGTAGTACTTTGTTATCGTGTACATTCTCATCCGTTACTTCCATGGACAGAATTTTCTTGGTCTTTATGTCTACAGCAATGTGGATCTTCAAGTAGCCTTTTCTGTTTTGCATGTTCCACTTCTTGTACATCCATTGACCTCTGTTTGTCTTCTTGACTCCTGAACCATCTATCGCTATCGTGATGTAATCGTCTTCCAATTTCTTGTTGTTCTTATTTTCTATTTTCAGATCCAATCTGTTTATCCTTCTGCTTATTGTACTAAAGTCAGGAATGGATGGAATCTTGTCTTTTGCATGACCCTTTACAATACCCGCTGTTTGTCTGTATGGTGGGTG
>JBBRRF010000036.1:0-9377 GCA_038200885.1 Candidatus Nitrosocosmicus sp. | reverse complement strand
CGGTGAAATTACAGTATCTTAGCTATAAACCTTGTTTTTATACTTACGTTAATTGGTACATAATACAAAGTATGGATACATTGCCAAGAATCATTTCTTCAATGGCGTATGTAAATAGTGAAATATAGTACCTGTTTTGTCATTGAACCATCTTTCACAGTGCTTGCAAAAGTATTTTTGGTAGGAACGGTATTGACCATCCCTTTTTATACGATAGGACTGACAACGCGGACATACTACATCATATTTTTTCCATCGGACATTTCTAAGTAAATTTGTACACCATCTTTCATCAGGAAGCGAGGTAGTTAATGTAAACACATCATATATTCGTGCTCTCTTAAGTTAAGCTTGGATGAAACATTTGTCAATAAGAGCGTATTATTTTAAATCTTGATTGAAATGTGAAGTCATTTCATTATAAAATAAAATATTCTCAAGTCATGACATGCACTAAGGGATACAAAATTACTTTCATTGAACGTTCACAATCGATAATGCCTCATAGTAAGATATGAAGATAACGATTAAGAGACACGATAATAATAAATGCAATCAGGGTAACTAGTTTTTTCAAAGAATAAATCTATGAATAATACTAAATTGATCAACTTCAAACTTGTAATAGGTGTTTTATCCGGAATTGCCTTGATATATATTATTTATCCGCTCTTTAGTATCTTAATTTTTGTTGAACCTAACAACTTACTAGAATCACTCATAAGGCCAAGAGTTATTGACGCTTTTGTTTTAAGCATAGGTACTGCGTCAGTATCTACTTTGTTGATAGCATTATTTGGCATACCATTGGCATATTGTTTATCAAGATATAAATTCCCAGGCAGATCCGTTGCACAAATTATCATTGTTGTTCCTTTAGTGTTGCCACCATTAGCAAGCGGTGCTCTCCTGTTGGGGGTGTTTAATCCCCAGTCATTTTTGGATAGACTGTTTCCCAGTGTCGATTTTACTCAATCAATAATAGGAATTATCATAGCGCAAACATATGTTGCCTCTCCATTTATGATCCTTACCAGTATGGCTGCATTTGATTCAATAGATAAATCATTGGAAAATGTTGCACGAGTTCTTGGAAAGAGAAATTTAGAAGTTTTCGTAAGAATATCGATTCCACTAGCAAAAAAAGGCATTTTGGTTGGAATAATGATGACCTGGATAAGGGCTATTGGAGAATTGGGCGCAACTCTGATGTTAGCCTATAATCCCCATACCATTTCTATCCAGATATATGAAGATAATGCCTTGGGTGGTTTGTCACAAGCTATTCCGGGAATAATCTTATCCATCTTACTTTCAATAGTTCTCATAATTGTATATTCTATAATTGTGAAAAAATCAATTAGTGATACCAGAAAAAACAATAAAATCTTTAGTTTTGGAGGTTCATGAGTGAGAGATTAGTTTGACCATAGAAATAATTAACTTAATCAAGTCATTTCCAGGATTTACATTAGGACCAATTGATCTGAAATTGCAGGATAACACAATAATGGTGTTAATAGGTCCCACTGGAAGTGGCAAGTCCACTCTTCTAAACCTAATAGTGGGATTGACCAGACCTGATAAAGGGTCTATCCACATCAATGGTGTCGATATAACCAATACACCTATTGAATCAAGAAGAATTGGATATTCTTTTCAAAACCCGAGCCTCTTTCCACATTTGAACGTCTACGAGAATATTGTATTTGGTATTAGAAAATCCATCAGGGACAGTAGAAAATCACAAATTAAGAGACTTGTAGAGTCCTTTGGAGTGTCACATCTTCTTGACCGAGACATAAATGCATTAAGTGGTGGGGAGATGCAGAAAATATCCTTGGCGCGCATGCTTGTAACAAAACCAAAAATGATGCTCATGGATGAACCGCTTGTTCATCTCGATACTAAAACTCGAGTTCAGTTAAGAAAGGATCTTAGGCGAATACTTAAGGAAGAGGGAGTATTGGGAATATATGTAACGCATTTTGAAGATGACGTATATGCACTTGCTGATTCTGTCTCGGTATTAGAAAAAGGCATTATCAAAAAGACTGATACGCTAAAAACAATGCTAACTTTTCCAAATAATCCACCCATGTCAACCTCATCAATATCGGAGTTTTTTCAAAAGGATCATAATTATTTGGAGGGCTGTGTTACTGACTCAACAAATGGGATTACTACTTTCAAAGTAGGAGAACATAAATTTGAAATCCTGGGAGATTATCCAATTGATTCTACTGTAGGAGTATTAATAAAACCTGAAGATATTATCTTGGCTGTAGATTTTGTCCGCACCAGCGCAAGAAACATAATTAAGACAAAAGTAGCTGCCATTTATGCTTCAAACATTAAAACAGGCATACTGAATATACATTTAGTTATTAATAATATCAGTTTAGTGTCGAGGATTACCCAGGAATCTAGAGAACATTTAAAGATCATCGAGGGAAAGTATGTGTATGCCATATTCAAGGCTACTGCTCCTCATATTGTACGTGAAGAAAAAAAGGAAATAAAATTTAATAATTGAAGGTGTTAAAATTACTTATTCAACGATAGACAACGACTGCTTAAAGAATATGCAAGATAATTGAACAACCGTATCAATATGGGTTAAAAATCTACAGACTAAATCTAAAAAGGGGAGTTATATGACTTTGTTGTCTTACGTCTTGATACCCCCACAACCAACAAGATAAATAACAAAGATGTTCTTTGGTGCTACAGGCCATGGGGTCGACTGAGCACATAGGTCAGATTTCTTTATCTCCTCTCTTAAATCTGGGTTGCTAACAGGAGAGTCTATCACTGGAGAATTGTCCAATGATTGGCAGTTAGCCAGTGGGATATGTGATGTAGCTTGTTCGTAAGCGATGGAACCTTTAAAGATTTATAAAAAAATGGTACATCCATTTTCTTGTAGTTGAAAGATTTAAGAAATAGAATAAATAAAAAAATTAACAAGAACTATAATCAAAGACAAAAAATCCTAACCGAAATAAAGCAAACCCTTGATATTGATTTTAACAAAATTTCCGTTTATTCTTCGGTGATCGAGATTCCTTCTCATTCACATGATCCTAATGCTGAACTTGAAGTCGATTCTCAAAATAAGAAAAAGATAAGTAATGAAAAGGACGTACAGTTATCCAATAAGACAAAAGAAAAACCTCCTTTCAGAATAGATTTATCTCATTCTATAATTGGGTCGCAGACGTTTTATTACAAAGATGTAGAATTAAATACTCTTTCTATTGAAGAACTAAATAATCTAAAAAAAGACCTGGATTTTATCTTAAGAGAAATCGAAAAGGAAATTGATAAGCTTTTAATTTGAATTTTATTACTCCACCTTTTTTACTCGTGATGCATTTTGTGACATAAAATACGATTTAACTAATAAAACAGTGTAATGGGTGTTATTATCAATCTCTCGGGTGATTAACTTCTACATTATTTTACAAATTGCAATTCAAAACATGCTGCGCATGGTATTTTGAAAATCAAATACTGTTTCTGGTTAACATACTGTTTTAGTATCATGACCCATTTGAAATGGGCACAGTCTACATCGACCAAATCACAGACAATTCATATAGTTTTTATCATTTTAAATAGGAGAAGTATCTATGACAACCCAAATGATGCCAAAGATCCGTGTCACCGTCCTTTATTTTGCCTTTGTACATGAAACAACTAGAAAAAAAGAGGAATTAATGGAGTTATCTCCAAATACTTCGATAAAGGAATTTGTATCAATTATACTAACCCGGTATCCAAACATAAAAAACATAAAAAACATAAAAATTTCTGTCAATTACCGCATTGTCGATTCAAACTCAAACTCAATTCTAAAAAACGATGATGAAATAGCACTTCTACCACCAATTTCTGGAGGATAGTTTTGATTTGAGAAGTAGAGATTTGCAAAAAAAGACCAATAAATCAGAACCTAATTCCAGTAATGATTCTCGTAAATATATTATTAACCAAGACGCACTCGAGCCATCGTCATCATCACAAAGAATAACGGAATCAGAAATTGATGTCAATGATGTTATAAATTCGATGATGGATACTAAGGGACACTCTGGGGCAACTGTAATTTTTGTAGGTTCAGTAAGAAACTTTGGAATGAATGGAAAGGTAAAAGGAATGTATTATGAATCTTATGCAAAAATGGCTGAAAATAAGATAAAAAATATTGAAAAATTGGCTATAAAAAAGTATGGTATTAAAAAAATTAAAATTGTTCACAGAATAGGTGAATTAGCTTTAGGCAACAACAGTGTAATCATAGCACTTTCAACTCCCCATAGTAAAGATGCATTTAAGGCCTGTAAATACATTCTTGCAAGGATCAAACAAGAGGTGCCAATTTGGAAAAAAGAAATTCTATCAAAAGGCGATAAAAAATGGGTGGATGGGAAACCAATCAAGACAAATTGAGAATACAAATATAAATACAAATGTTTGGTTCAATTTGTGGAAGTAAAAATTTGAATTATATACCATACATAATATTAAACAAATTTAATATCTCTCTCAATTTTAAATGAATGAATTAATATATGAAAAAAAATTCTGATCCCTATTTTACCGTAGATAAGGCATTCAAAATTCTTTTAGAAAACATAATGGTTCCTAAGAATATAGAATCTGTTCCTGTTTTTGAATCCCTTGGAAGGGTCCTAAAAGATGACGTTATTGCACAAGAAAATATACCCACTTATGATTCTTCTCACATGGATGGTTATGCAATTCGATCCAGCGATGTGACTAATACATCAAAGAAAAATCCAATTCTTTTAAAGATTTCGCGTTCTGAATCAACCTTAGGGATCTTATCACGCCATATTCTAAAAAAAGGAGAAGCATATAGAATTCAAACTGGTGGATATATGCCTTTAAAATCCGATGCAGTAATACCGATAGAAAACACAAAAATAATCAATAACGATTTAGTGGAGATAGTTGAACCCATAGAAAAAGCAAGTTTTGTGTATTCAACTGGATCGGATATTAAAAAAGGAAAAAAGGTGTTATTTAAAGAACAGGCAATACGAGTTCAACATATGGGTCTTTTGGCTTCTCTACGGATTAGTAAAATTTCAGTTTTTAGAAAGCCTCTAGTCTCTATTATACCTACAGGTAACGAACTTACAGACGATGTTGGGGAAAATAAAGAAAATAAAGTAGTCAACACTAATGGTCCTATTATTTCTTCCTTAGTAAGTGCGTTGGGTGGCATATCGATAGATATGGGGGTTACACCAGATGACGTGGGTATCCTCAAAAGAAAAATTAATCATGCCGTAAAAACTTCTGATTTAATTATAACGATAGGTGGAACATCGGCCGGTAAGCAGGATATTGTAAAATCAACCATTAATTCGATGACATCGTCTGGAATTATAACTCATAAAATAAAACTAGATCGGGGTAGAGTAACAGGACTTGCCGTCGTCAATAAAAAACCAATAATAATTATGCCCGGACCAATTCAAGGCAGCTTGAATGCCTTTTTTGTATTTGCAAGACCCTTGATATCCCTATTTTCGGGACAAACTACGATTAGTGTTTTTGCCATTTCTGCCATAATGGTTGAAGATTGGAATTGTCGTAAGAAATTTCATGATTTTAGAAAAATAGTATACGTCCACCTTATAAAATTAAAAGACAAGTTCTATGCAAAACCAATAGTGGGCGAAACCCAAAGTATTTCATTGATAGTCAATACTAATGGTTATGTGACTGTTCCTGAGAATGTGACAAATCTCTTCAAGGGAGACGTGGTACAAGTAAATATTTTACCCGGTTACTCATATGTTAACGACATCCAGTTTACGGGATAAAACATCCGTGTATGTTTCACTATGCTATTTGTGATGAGCTTGCCCTGCAATCATTCTAAAAATATGCATTATCCCAGGAAATAACGCATTTATAGATTGAGAAACTGCATTGGTGCTACCTGGCATATTCACAATTAATGTATTTCCTCTAATTCCTGAAACCCCACGTGAGAGCATGGATAGAGGGGTCCTATTTTGTCCATAGTCTCGAAGATTCTCTGATATACCTGATACTTCCTTTTCTAAGATTTTTTTTGTAGCCTCTGGGGTGACGTCACGGGGTCCTACTCCTGTTCCTCCAGTAGTAATAATAATATTTACTTTGAGTTTGTCAGAATAATATATCAATTCTTTCTCTATCAATTTAATTTCATCAGGAATTATCTTGTGGTCAACAATATTAAACCCGTTTGTGGTAAGGGCGCTAATTATTAATTTACCAGATTCATCTTGATCTTTCTTTCTAGAATCACTAATTGTAATAACAGCCGCTTGGAGTTTTTTATCATAGTTTTCCTTAAAATCTCCAATCCCTCCATGCTTTTCTAATAATTTGATGTTATCAATGGATAGAGATATGTCCAGAGGCTTTAGTATGTCATATACGGATAATGCCGCGATAGTTGCTCCAGTTAACGCCTCCATCTCGACACCTGTTTTCCAAATACTTTTTACTTTAACTAGAATCCTAACATAGCTAGGTTCAATAGTAACATCCACCTTTACATCATCAATCGGAATAGGATGACAGTATGGAATAAGATCTGAAGTTTTTTTAGCTCCCAGAGTACCTGACACTTTTGCTATTTCAAAAATATTCCCCTTTGGGGAATTTCCATCCTTTATTATGCTCATAATTTTGTTATCAAATGATAAAAGTGCTTGAGCAACAGCAGTTCTAAGGGATTCTGGTTTGTCACCGACATCAATCATACCACCCATTATTTACAGTTAGAATAAATTATCTATATAAGATTAAGATTGCGCCATATTGCGAGTGTCGAGGCTTTATATTTGTAAAGTCACTGTTTGGGTCAAATTACATGTTAGACTGATACGAATGAATGTTGATTATATTTGGAAAAAAACTTAAATCTCTCATGCTTTTTGATTATATGGTGGTCCTAAGGATAAGGGGCAATAATTATGTTGTATTTTTTCTTTTTGGTCTTGCTGCAGGAATTGCGAGTTTATCTTTATCAATTTTCTTGAAGTTAACTATTAATGGATTATTCATACCTGAAATTGCTTCCCAGGGATTAATCTCAATTACATCTGGCGAAATCGAATCGCAAGCAGTACTAACACTAGGTCCTTTAGCTAAATATTCTACATTTATAGGTGCGACGGTAGTTAACATCCTACTTTGGGGTATAATCGGTATCATTTTGGGTAAATTGTTTATGAAAATGAAATCACCACACTATGTAATTAAATCCATACTATCTACGTTCATTTCTTATATAATTTTGATTACACTCACAATTGTTTTTTTGGTGCTTAGTACCACGCCTGGACAATCCGTATCTATTCCTGTTAATTCATTTATATTATTTTTATTACCAAGTGCCGCTTATGGATTGATCTTTGCATTCTTGTTTGGTAATAAGAATAAGAATAAGAAAATTGATCTGGTTGAAATTCCTTCTAATGAGGGGAATGATGTTATCAATAAAAGTAATAAAACTGCCGATATCGACTATAACAAGAGGGATATGATCCGTGCTTTAATAATTTCAGTTATTGCCATTCCATTAGTATATTTTGGATTTAATCGGTTAATATCTGGGTCGGGACAACAGCAACGACAGCCTGAAGCTCTTGACAAGTCAATTCAGCAAGTTTTGCAATCAAAATCCAAACACCCTGGTTTTGAAAATCCTATTCTTACTCCACTGGTAGATGCTGAGGTAACTCCAACATTTATTTTTTATAGAATAGATATAAACAGCGTAGTACCTGCAGTCAATGCTAGCGACTGGAATCTCGCTATCAAAGGGCTTGTAGATAATCCTGTTGCAATAACCTATGAAGAAATCAAGAGTATGAATTCGGTTGAAGAATTTGCGACCTTGACATGTATTAGCAATAAAATTGGTGGAAATCTTGTAAGCACTGCCTTATGGAAGGGGGTGAGACTGAAAGATATTCTTTCTAGAGCCGGTGTGCAACCTACCGTAAAATATATTGTGTTTAGATGTTCAGATGGATACGATGTAGGAATTCCATTAGAAAATGGTATGATGGATGGTACCGTACTAGCCTATGATATGAACAATTCACCATTAACCAACGAACACGGATACCCCGTTAGAGCAATAGTGCCCGGGTTCTATGGGATGATGAACCCCAAATGGATTACAGAAATAGAATTGGTAGATAAAACATACGAAGGATTCTGGCAAAGAAAAGGTTGGACTAACAACGGTATTAAAAATGTAAACTCGTCCATAGTTATCCCGGGGGATCAACCTATCAATGATAGATTTCCTAATTTAGTGCCTAGTAGCAGTTTCATGAATGGTAAAAATATCCCTATTGCCGGGATAGCGTTTGCAGGTGATAAAGGAATATCCAAAGTTGAGGTAAGTGTAGATGGGGGAACTACGTGGAAAACTGCAATAGTCAAAGATCCATTGTCACAATATACATGGGTTTTGTGGACAAGTGGATTTACAACTGCAGATAAAGGGAATTATAAAATTATCGTGAGAGCAACAGACAAGACCGGCCAGACTCAAACTTCTGAATTAGAAGAGCCATTTCCAAACGGTGCTGGAGGCTATAATCAAGTAAATATTTCAGTATAAAATTGGCATTTTTGATGTAAAACCACTTTTGTCTTTTGTCCATAATCTGTATTGTTTGTTTTTGATCCGGAACTGTAAATCAATAAAGCATAATAGAATAGATCCGATTTATCGCTATCATCAAAGAATTGGTATATTCTTCCTATTTAGAATCCAATTTTAAATCTTGTAACATATTTTCTACACATTTGTTTTCCATTCAGGTGTTTATCCACCAATAGTGTGCATAACATTCAAAGTTGGCCTTAACGAATGTGTTTTAATAATTTTAATAATTCCTTCAGGTTTTTGCTGCACTGACTTGTTGATACATTTAATTATATCTATATCTGATTTATCCCCTTCAAGTAAACTCTTTAGATCATTACTTGACTTGTCAAATAAACAACTGTAAAGTTTACCATCTGCAGTAATCCGAACTCTATCACAGTTCTGACAAAAGGGCTCTGTGATGGAGGGAATAAATCCTATAACTCCCTTTCTATCTTCAAAAGTGTACAATCTGGCGGGGTCAGATTTATCATTATAAAGGGGAGATAGTTGATTAAAGTCCTTGTTTATTGTCTCTATCATACTTTTCTTACTTACAACCAATTCTTCAGACCAAATACCTGTTCCATCCAACGGCATGAATTCAATAAATTTAACAATACATCCAGTGTCTCTGGAAAATCTTACAAAATGTGATATTTCATCATCATTCCAT
>JBBRRF010000035.1:0-9511 GCA_038200885.1 Candidatus Nitrosocosmicus sp. | reverse complement strand
ATGATTCCATGTAGTAATCCATCTTTTTTCTTGGTCTATCTCAGGGGACTTTATCTTGCTATCTAAAAAAGCATCTATATTTTGTCTTTCTATTTCCTTTAGATTTTTAGACGACTGAAAAAAGTTTTCAAAGTTGAGAATTACCTTGAGATTGTTGACAATATGCCTTTCGCTGGAGTTGTTGTTCTTCATAAATAGGTGAAACTTATTGATAGTCTCGGAGTTTTCTTTTAGGTCCAACTTCTGAACCCTGTCTAGTAACGTGGATAACTTGATTGGCACTTTTACCTTGTCTCCCTTATTACGATTCTATAACGATGGAAGTATTTCAACCCGTATATTATATGGGCCGAAAGGGATTTGAACCCTCGGCCTTTCGATTATCAGTCGAACGCTCCACCAAGCTGAGCTATCGGCCCTGTTTTTCTATTTTCTAAAGGCTTTATTTTTGTAATATAAATGTAATTTATTGTGTTCCATAGCCCAAATTTTGGTAAATACACAAACTTCATATCAAAAGAGAATAATCCCTGACGCTCAAATTCCATTAAAAATTATCTTTAACTCTATCACTCCCTACACAATATTGAAAATATGAACTCATTTCAATCATAGTCAGCTATTTCACAGTTGAAAGTATTTTTTTTCTGATCAAATTTAGTATGCTTCCCGATATAGTATTCAAGCAATTTGTTGCAATTTTAAGTAAAAATTCCGTCAAAAATTTTAAAACCCCGCCGAAATCCTAAACTACAAAGAGTAAAAAAATATACCCCCGTGTTTTATCATTAACTGTTTGAGTAATCGAATCCGATGTATTGCCATTTTTACCAAAAGAAATAATGAAGAATCTAGGAAAGTTTCTTACTTGTTAAGAAAAAAGTTGGCTGAACAAGGGATTAGTGTTATAGACATTAAAAAGGACTATAATTCACATCGCCTGGAATTTGATACTAATGTTGATTTGGCTATTGCGATCGGTGGTGATGGAACTACTATTAAAACATTTAGAACGTTACCTCCAGATATACCAGTACTTTGCATAAATGCAGGTGGTACGCGCGGAATTTTGTCGGAAATTTCAAAAGATTCTGTTGATTCAATAGTGGATCCTCTCCTAGAAGGCCATTATTTTCTTGATAGAAGGATAAGAATAGTCGCACAGATTGGTGATGAGATTACGGTCCCTGTTTTGAATGATTACGTCATAATGCGTTCAGATCTTACCAAAACACCTTTGTTTTACCTCTCTATCAATGATGACGGGTATAGTCAAAAGATGGATGGAATGATAGTTTCAACTCCTACTGGATCTACTGGACATTCCCTATCCAATGGCGGACCTATACTTCAAGAACATTTGGATTGTATGTTGATTACCCCAATTGGACCAGTTAATAGGCTGCCTTCCTTTGTGTTACCTTTAATGGCAATTAATATTAATGCGAATCATGATCTTAAATTGATTATGGATGGACAGCTTGTAAAGGAAATCCGGGAGAATCAACCAATAAAGATCTCAAAATATCATTATGATGCAGTGTTTCTCAGATTCAATAAAAATGATACTCGACAGATGAACAAACTTGGATTTTAGTAAAAAATTTGTAACAGATTCCAATATCTTTTATGGAGGAATACCATTTCAAACCACCTCAGATTATGTTTTTTATATAACACCTGATATTGAGGAAGAAATAAATCACATCAAGAGACGGATTGATGGGTTGAATTTATTGATAACTGCAGGAAAGGTAATAATTCAAGAACCAGACATCAACATTCATTCTATGGTCAGACAAAAATGTGTAGATCTAGGTCAAATGGAATTGTCAAAAGCTGATCGTTCGGTAATTGCACTTAGTTTACAGCTACATTTACCGATCTTATCTGCCGATTACGCTCTGGTCAATGCTGCAAAATATTTTTCTATAAATATACTGACCCCCGGAAAAAAAAATTTTGTGACAAAAAAAACGATAAAGTATTGTAGTATATGTAAGACTTTTTTTGATTTAAAATCAATTTTTTGCGACAAGTGTGGTAACAGTTTAGTTCTTAAAAAAGAAAGGATCCGCTAGCATGATATTATGTTACCAACTAACTAAATATTCATTAGCCGAGTTTATAATTATTTTTCAATCATGAATTTTTGAAAATAGCTCTCCTCTCCTAGATACTGTTCCGGTTATTGTTGATTGAATATTTAAACAAATTTGCTATGAGAATAGACAGTTAAGTTCATAAGTAATTAATGTAATTGTGGTATATGAAAAATAATTTAGATTTTATACATAGCAGAATGACAAATATGGTTAATTATTTTTTAAGAGATGTATTGTAGATCAATCTGCAAAAAGTATAGAGCATATAAGACGAACGACTCTTTTAGTTATTACAGCCAAGGCTACAAATTATGCAAAGAATGTGAATTGTTTCTTGAATGGCAGGGATTTAAATGTCCATGTTGTAATACCATTTTGAGAAGTAGACCACATAATTCGTTTTCTAAACAGCGATTACGGTTAGGTCAAAGTTAATAATTAAAAAAATAGATAAACCATTTGATAAAATTATATATTAAAGTAATGACTTTGTTGTGGAGTTAAGCTGTCTATCTTCAAACCAAAAGAATCCAATGCAGTCAATAGGATCTTTCTTTCAATTTTTTTTGGTGTTTTGTAGATTTGGTTATCTAACTTTTCGTGAAATTGCGAAAGATAAACAATAGACAAGAATTGATTTGCGAAAGAAATACTCATCACCTCTGGCGAGTTACCTTCTGCACCAACCAAGTTAATAACCCTCCCGTTTGCAAGTAAGTAAATTTTTTTTCTACTTTCTCCAACTCTATAGCATTCGACATTAATTCTTGGAGAAAAATGATTCTGGTCTATAGAATTCAAATAATTTATGTCAATTTCTACGTCAAAATGGCCAGCATTGCATAGTATCGCGCCTTCTTTAATTTTTTCAATCTGATCTTGGCCTATAACATTTACTTGACCAGTACACGTTATGAAAATATCTGCGTTTGATGTTACTTCATCCAATGGCTTTACTTCAAAGCCATCAAAAAATGCCTCCAGTGCTCTAAGTGGATTAACCTCCGTAATTGTAACTTTGGCTCCCATACCATTAGCGCATCTTGCTACTCCCTTTCCAACCCAGCCGTAGCCGCAAACTACAATTCTCTTACTAGATAACAATATCCCAGTAGTTTTTACTATTCCTTCTATTGTACTCTGACCTGTTCCATATTTATTATCAAACAGGTATTTTGTCCTTGAGCGATTTACGGCGATGATCGGGTACATCAACAAACCTCCTTTACCCCAAGCCATGAGTCTGTTAACTCCAGAAGTAGTTTCCTCAGTTCCTCCCATTATAGTGTACTTTCTACATAGTGCTCTTTTGTGAAGCTCCCCGCCGTCATCGGTAATAATGTGAGGTTTGGTATCTAGTACACCTTCCATATTACTGTAAAAATCTAGGAGGGTATCATCCTTTTTAGAAAATATCTTAATTTCATTCTTATTCAAGAAAGATTTGACAGGTTCCTGAATTGAGAGTGGATTGGCAGGGCACAAATTAACCTCGGCACCAGCATCTTTTAGAGCCATCAGCAATACCGATGTTTCTTTTGTTATGTGTAGGCAAATACCAAGTTTAAAATTTTCCAAGCACCTTTTAGAGACAAATCTATGAGTTAAACGATTTAGAACAGGCATGCTCTCCTTTGCCCACATGTATTCAGATTTTCCTACTTCATACTTTTCTTTGACTTCAGACCTAATTGCCATACAAATTTCAGACCACTCTAAATGATGTCTGTTGGCATTATTTCCATCTTTTTACTTGTAATCACTTAATATGTCTGAATATCTCGGATCTTTGTATGCAACGTATTTAACATACTCTCCATAAGTCTTATCAAATCCGCAATTATCACACTTGACTAAAGAAAAATCATCGCTGAGAAATGCTGCTTCTTTACAATCTGGACATCTGATTTTCACTTAGATCGCTTTTAGTTGTTTTATTATTGGTTGTCTTACCTTTCTAAATACCCTGAACCCGCAAATACATTTTATTTCTGGCAAGTATGACAACTCTTCTGCTGTTACGTTAGTGCCACATGACATACATTCATACGTTACAGCACCCATAACTTCGTTACTCATACGTAATATCTCTTCGAACAGCTATATAATTATTATCCAATCAATATACATCAATTAAAATACCAAACTGTCTTTTCTCATTAATCTAGCAAAAATTTAGGTCAATTTGGCTGAGGATATGAGAATTTAATTACTCTGCAAAACCAGTACATGCGCAATAGCCAAATTCGTCAATCCGTTTATTGCACCGAGGACATTTTTCAAGGTAATTGACCTCCCACATGTGCTTGCCGTACAATTGATAATGTATATCGATTTCTATGGGAACAGTGAAATTCTGATCTGTGTTCTCTACCTGGGTATCTTTAAGTGAACCCTTTTCCTTTTTGTTCAATACTCCAATTATTATAGAAGGTAATCCTATATTTCTATTTAATCGTCATTAAAACTAATTATTATGAGGATTCTCTCTAATATTAATCCAAGATGAAAGACTACTCTTTAGTTGATGATAACCTTATTAGAAAAATTGTTAAACCCAGAAATATCTTGTCAAGAAAAGGTGAGAACGGGATATCTTTGGTGGTCGGGGGGAGCAGAACCTATCATGGAGCCCCTTTACTGTCCTCTCTAGCAGCCTTAAGAAGTGGGACTGACTTGGTCTATACCGCTATTCCAAAGATCAACTTAATTTCTTCCCGAACCTTTTCTCCAGATCTGATAATCTTGCCATTTCCAGATGATAAATTGACTACCGGTTCAGTTAGAAGACTGTTAAACACCATACCGAAAAGAATTGATGCAGCAGCGATTGGAATGGGATTAAATGTATCAAAATCACAACCATTGATTTTGCTTATACAAAAGCTATTGGAAGGTAATTCTCATCTAGTAATAGACGCTGGGGCTCTACTCCCCGATATACTGCCCAGTATATCCAAGAATGAAACCATAGTTACCCCTCATGCTGGAGAATTCAAAAGGCTATTTGGTGATAGCCCTACCGGTAAGTTATCTGAGCAGGTCGAATTGGTGTCTCGCAAAGCAAAAGAATTTGGCTTGATAATTGTTCTAAAGGGATATCAGAACATAGTATCTGACGGGGAGAGCACCTTTGTTATCGAAAGAACAACCCCATCAATGACTGTGGGAGGGACAGGGGATATACTTTCAGGACTCATTACTGGATTCAGAACAAAATATAGATCAGTAGATTCCTGTATGCTTGGCTTATTTTTTAACGGGAAAGCCGGATTAAGGCTATCAAATAAGATCGGATTTCACATGCTCGCTTCTGACCTTTTGACCGAATTACCGTATATAATGAAGGAATATGATATTATTGGATGATTATCTAATTATCCAAATAACTGACCAATCATAAATTAATCGGCTCTATATTTTTGTTTTTCAAAGATTCTGTTTCCATCTTGACCCACGTGTCGTTAAATTGGCTAACTAAGGTGGGAACAAAAATCTCATGGGAATCAAAATATGCTGATTTTGTACCGTCATTATTAATTATTATCATACTATTATTATCAAAGATAAGCATATTTGTACTAATTTTAGCATTTTTTTTTTCAATCGCGTTAGGCAGAATTATTGAATCAGCTCGACACATAAAGTCAAATAGGATTCTTACTTTTACTCCTCTGTATATGGCCTTCAATATTTCTTCTTTTGAGGCATTTAAAATCACATTACCCCAATGATTTAGGGATATGTCAATTGATCCATTTGTATTTTTTAGCAATTCAATTATCTTACTGTCTGTGGAAAACTGATTTAAGACTAGGTATTTTTTCTCCTCGATTCCCTTATTTTTCAAACCCTTTTCATTAATTTGTTGAAGTATTTCTATTATTTTTTTTAAACTGTTGATCCTGTTCTCGTACTTACTTAATATGTTGTCAAAAGAATCCTTAGGAGAAAGAGCCCTAAACATTAATGGTTTTTGGTAATTTATAAAAACTAGTTTCTTTTTTTCCAGCTTTTTTAGAATAAAGTAGATTTTTGTTCTAGGCAAATTTGAGTGATATGCTACTTCAGTTGCTGAAATCATGCCCTTTCCAAGCAGAGTATAATAGGCTGATGCCTCGTATTTTGACAATCCCAACTCTTCTAGACCACCAAGAATTTCGTTATTCGCATCACCATCAGTTGACATCACGATTAATATCGTATCATAAGGGATAGTAAGAACGTGTGTCAAAATATTTATATTAATAATTAAAAAAAAGACAACTACAATTCTTTTTTGACTGGCACAAAAAAGGTTTATTTTTTTTTATTCTTTTGATCAAAACTATTTACTTTATATCCTATCAAACAAATTGGAAATATAACATGAGAACATAATAGTATGACACTTGCACCACAGGAATTAGAGAATACTGCAAGCAAATATGCCGCCGAAGCGATTAAACTCGATTCTCAAGGATCACATTCATCAGCAATAAACTCCTACCAGAGAGCTAGTGAAGCATTAATAAAGTTAGTTCAAATTTATCCAGAATACAAGTTAAATAGAGTTTATCTAGAGAGGGCAGGTGCTTATCAGAATAGAATAAAGGCTATACAAATGGCGAATGGCATACTAGAGGATGACCAGCATTCTTCCGTGGAGCCTGAATCTAAGAGAACCGGTATAATTGATAATCAATTGCCAAAAATTAACTCAAGAATCAATCACGTTATTCCTCATAATAAAACAAATTTGCATAACGATATTCAGCATGGACGGCAGAACTCACAATCTCCAGATTCAAACAAGATTCAAGAGTTGAGTTCAGAACTAGAAAACCTGATACTAAAGGAAAAGCCTTTGGTGAGTTGGAAAGAGGTAGTGGGCCTTGAAGATGCCAAAAGAGCCATTCGTGAATCCATTGTATACCCAACTAGACGTGCTGATTTATTCCCACTGGGCTGGCCCAGAGGAATCCTGCTTTTTGGACCTCCTGGTTGCGGAAAAACCTTACTTGCCGCCGCCGCTGCAGCCGAGATACACGGGTATTTCATAAATATTGATGCAGCCTCTATGATGAGCAAATGGTTAGGAGAAGCAGAGAAAAATATTTCAAAACTATTTACTTTTGCGAGGGCTTTGCACCAGAAAGAAAGAATCCCAATATTGTTGTTTATTGATGAAATAGATTCCCTATTGGGGACCAGGAATGGAGAGGTTGGAGGAGAAGTCCGTGTAAAGAATCAATTTTTGACCGAAATGGATGGAATTAATGGAAAATCTAAAGAATCATTCCTTTATGTAATAGGTGCAACCAATAAACCCTGGAGTCTTGAATCTGGATTTTTGAGGAGGTTTCAAAAGAGGATCTATGTAACCCTTCCTGATATGGCTTCCAGACGGAACCTTTTCAAACAGTATGTTTCAAAATTAACAAAAGACCCATTACTTAAAGTAGAAGAATTGGCGAGACTTTCGGAAGCTTATAGTGCTAGTGACATCAAAGACATTTGTCAGTCTGCACAACTAAGGGTTGTGAATGAACTATTTGAAAAAGGTGAACCATTGGTTGAAGATGATTTACCCAGAGAATTGAATTTGGCAGATTTCAAAGAAATGTTTAAAGTTAGAAAACCTAGTGTAAGTTCAGATATGGTTAGAGCTTATATGCGTTGGAGTGAACAATTTAAAGCCCTATGATCCCTTCTTAAACCTCTCAATTCCCTCATTGATTATCCGCTCTGCTACCTTACTATTTTCCCAACCTGTGACTTTTACAAACTTGTCTTTTTCTAATTCCTTATAGTGTTCAAAAAAGTGCTTTATTTTATCTAAGGTTCGACCATCCAATTGATCTATTTCATTGTATCTGGAGTAATCAAAATCAATCTTTTCATGTGGTACGGCTATAATTTTAGAGTCCTTCCCCTCCTCGTCCTCCATAATTAAGACGCCAATAGGCTTTGATTTGATTACTGAAAGGGGAGAAAATTGATCGTTACTCAATATCAGGATATCTATTGGGTCCCCGTCTTCTTCCTTAGTTTGAGGAACAAATCCATAATTAAATGGATATACCATGGAGGTGTGAAGTTTTCTGTCTACAAATAGAATCCCAGTCTCTTCGTCCAATTCATATTTGATGTTACTATTTTTAGGAATTTCAACTACTACATAAATATCACTAGGTGGATTCTTTCCTGCTCCGATTTGATTAAATTCATTCATAATAATTGATTTTTACAATTTTAATATAATTCTATTTGTAAGAGGAATCTGTATGCAAGAGCTTCCTATACGATAGCAACTTTTCTACAGTTTTCCATAATTCCTGAGTTTCGCTAGGATGTGCAAAGGTGATTCACAGGGTATTTGAATTTATTCGTAATATTGGATCGCCTCGTTCACCGCTGCTGATATCGAGTTATATTTTTGGAACTTGAAACAAACTTTAAGTTCCAAAAATATAAGAATGGATGGACATTTGATTTTCAATATAATATGAAATTGGGGGATAAATTTGAGCTCAAGACGTTTGAAAATCAAGTTAGAGCATATTATGATGATCCCGCGATAAAAAGAAACATTAAGGAATATCTTAGAGATTCTAAAAATTTCAAAACGACAATAGGCTACGTAGAGGGGCCACCTACCATGAACGGGGAGCCACACCTGGGCCATATTAGAGGTAGAATAATTAAAGATTTATGGTTCAGAAAATCTACAATAGAAAAAAAGAAGATGGAGTTTCAACCGGGTTGGGATTCTCAAGGTTTACCTGTCGAACTTCAAGCAGAAAAGATTCTAGGTTTGACCGGCAATAAATCCGATAATCTTCGAAAAGTTGGAATCAAGAAGATTGTCGAAACTTGTAAAAAATTAATTCTTGAATACAACAAAAAATGGGTGCAAGTGGATAATTTGATCGGAATGTCTTTCGATTATGATAAGGGCTATTGGACTTATACTGATAAATATATTGAAAGAGAATGGAAATACATTAGCAAGGCACTAGAGGAAGGGATATTGAAGGAATGGTTTAGAGTTGTAGCATATTGTCCTTCTTGTCAGACTTCGTTAAGTAATGCTGAAATCAATCAAAGTTATGAGCAGGTAGAAGATCCTTCATTCTATTATAAGGTAAAACTAAAAGGATCAGAAACTTTCCTAGTTGTATGGACTACGATGCCTTTTACATTAATTACCGACGAATTGGTGGGTGTAAACCCAGAAGCTCGATATCTAACTTTAAATGTCGATTTTAAAGGCATTGATGAAAAATGGATTGTTTCTGAAAATAGAGTTAAAGAATTGATGGCCGACTTGAAGATTGAAAATTATGAGGTAGTTGATGCATACTTGGGCATAAAATTAGAAGGCCAGTATTACATTCATCCCCTCTTAGAAAACATACCCGGCT
>JBBRRF010000034.1:0-9660 GCA_038200885.1 Candidatus Nitrosocosmicus sp. | reverse complement strand
TTGAAGCTGAACGTCTATAATCTTTATGGCTTGGGATTCACCTTGTGCTTTTAATATATTTGCTTGTCGGAGACCTTCCGCATTAGCTATATTCGCTTTCTGGTCACCTAAGGCTTTGGCTTCAGTTTGTTGGGCTTCGATTTGAATTCTCCGCAGTTCATTTTGAGCCTGAAGTGCACGCTGTTCGGCCTGGACCTTAGCCTCCACTGCTTGAACGAATTGATCTGAAAATTGGAAGTCTGTGATAGATATCGTGTCCATAACAATATTGTAGGGAGTCAATCTAGCTTCTATCTGAGTCTCTATTTCATTTTTTACCTGATCTCTTTTAGTAATCAATTCTTCTGCATTATATCTGGCAGTTACCTGCTTGACAGACTCTTGAATTGTTGGCACTATAACCCTGTTAGCATAATCAAGACCAATTTCCTTATATAAAATTGGAACAGTGTCTGGATCGATTCGATAATTCAACGCGACTTCAGTCGCCACATTTTGAAGATCTTTTGAAGCTGAAGTGGTGCTCTCAACAATCTTTTGGGTTCGAACTTCCATTGACACAATTGAATCCCTGAACGGTAATACAAAATGCAAACCTTCGCTTAAAGATACCGAGGTATCTACTGCACCAAATTTTAGCAATACACCACGGTTCCCAGCCTCAACAATCTTCAAACTAGAGGTCAGTACGACAAAAATAATAATAATAGCAATTATTGCAGGTATAGCAATTCTTAATGGACTAGAAAAACCAAATCCACCTCCACCGCCTACATCTTCCAGTGGTTCCCCATCTGGTGTAATTCGCCTATTTCGCTTAGACTTAAAAAAATCTACCATGTTTATATTAATTTACAAATATGCGTGATTTAAATATTTATAAATATTAATTTTATGAACTAAAATTTGCCAAAATGTTCGATGAATTCTTTAGAAAAATTAGCAGTTTCTGACAGATTTGAAGCCTCTTTCATATTATTATTTTTTATCCAAACTATATTTCCATCCAAATCTACTAATATCTGCTTAGATCGTTCAAGGTATTTTAGAATGGCGTTAATTTTGTCCAATGATAGCGTAGGAGACAGTATCTTCCTCAAATCTCTTAACTTTGGAAATGGCTTTACATCCTTTATCGTATCAATAAAATAATCAACTTCCGCTTCAGTATACACGTTTAGGGCATCCAATCTTCTTTTCTTGTTGACTTTTTTCTTCTTAATATTTGAAATTTAGACCCACAGTTTATAAAACTTTTTTGTTGATGCTCTGGAAATATAGTATATAGAAGCTGAATGTAACAGAGAGGATAATTTAATGGATTAACTGGACAAGTTGAATTCAAGTATTAAGGAAAGTATTATTTTATACGCACATCAATTCAAGATATTTGTCTGCTGATGATTGCACTTTTAAAAAGGATAGTGAAAATAGAGAGAACAGGCTCCACATTATTCGTAAAGCACATAATAAACAGAAAGAGGATGAAATAAGAACAGATAGAATGTAAGATTACTTGGGTGATTTATGAATTAATCCAGCAGAAAGGATATGCAACTACAGCAGATATTTCAAAATATCTAAATGTAAGTTCACCAAGTGTGACCAAGATGGTTAAGAAATTGGATGAAAATCATTATCTTATTTATGAAAAATACAGAGGTCTTTAGCTTACAGGAGGGGCAGGAATCAACATCGCACAGAACATGCGAGAAAAACACAGCTTGTTTGCTGAATTCTTAAAGATGATAGGTGATAGGTGATAGGTGTAGAGAATGGTGTTGTTAATCTAGATGCGGAAGGGATAGAGCATCATTTGCATCCAAAAACGCTAAAAAGTCTAGAGAAACTGATCCCGGTTCTCAAAAAAATCAAACCAAAAATCATTAACGAATTCAGGTAATTGCACCTATAGAGAAATTAATGCTATGGTTTATCACGGAAATGGAAGGTCTATATCAATTTTTAAGTATGAAATATCTACAATCCCTTGACTAAAAGGAGACGAAATTCCACTCGATTTTTTTGCAGCATCATCATTACATAGGTTTAAGAAATCGCAGTTATTATTAAAAGTTTGGTTAAGGTCATACTTTTTAATGTAATAATCAGATGCCATTGGAGATTCGGAGTATGTGAGGTTTAAAGACCCATTTAAGGTTAAGACTAAAAGTAAGGATGATGCACATATGGCCAAAAGTGTAACGTCCTTAAATAAAATCATCTTAACTTGTAATTTATTTCAAAATAAATTATAATTGCATTTCTTCATATAGTGCTGTTATTTTGATTCTTATGGATATACTAGAAAAAATGATATGCAAATTGACAAAGTAATATGAATTAAACTATTATCAGAATATATCTATCCGTAGAAAAGAACCTGATTTCATTTACTAGTATTTGACATGATTAGTAGTATAAATTATGAAAATTGAGTATTATGAATTTTAATGGACCAGAAATAGGCACATATTAATCATCACGGCCACTTTTATCTATTTCTTAATGCCATGTAAAACATTTTTTGGGATTCATCACTATTACCAGCCAGATTCCCAACTTCCTGAATCATTGGACTCCTTAGTGGTTGCTTTTGATAAAATCCCCAACAATAATTTTATTTAAAAACCAACAAGATCTAAAAATTTTAAATCCTTTTGGTTGTATGCATTGCAACCTAACATCAAAGACATATAATAAAATCAAAATAGATTAAAAACCATCAACAAAGAAATTTATTTAACAATAATAACTACATCTAGGATTTTAAACCTAAACATAAGTTTAGAACTACCAGCAATCAAGGTGATAAAGCAAAATCAGTATTACTATAGTTAGTAAAGATTAAATGTTTGTAGCTAAACAATAGTACGAGTAAGGATAAGGAGTACAGAGTGGGCTCTATCTCAGATTGGAAAAAATGGATTATTTATAATTTAATTGGTGAAGGAGTACACAACGTTCTCTTTGAAGATCAGATTAGAAAACTTTCTGGTAGACATTTTGATGAGAATTTGATTTTTGCATTAAATAATCTCGTGGATAATGGCTTGCTTCTTAAGTTGGAAACAAATAAAAAAAGAAAATTTATTGTTAACTATGAAAAACTGATTGACGCACAAAAGATTTTAAATGATAATCGAAATTGGAAATTAAGTAAAATTTCTGGAATTGAAGACGAAAAAGGGCAATATGGCTCAAATAATATAAATCAATTTTATGCCGAGCCAGAAGGATATAGTTTCTGGTTCAATTTAGAAGAAAGTCCTCGAAAAAAAAGGAGTATATATAATATTTATCACCGGAAAACAGATGATCTTGAATTTGCAGCTCAAATAATAACCCAAAAATACTCCAAAATATTATATTTGGGATCACTTCGACAAAATCGATCCATTATATCAAGGCTTTGGAAGGCTTGTCTTGATTTATCAGATGAAAAGATAAGAAGCAATGGGGAGTTCATTTTGCAGGATCTACAAGATAAAGAAAGAAAAGCTTGCGGTAATAATAGACAGCGTGGAAAAATAGCCTTAGTAATATTTAGAAAATTAGAATATGTGGAAGAGCATGGCAAAAAGGGTAACTCGACAATATTTAGAATTACAGGAAGGCATCCGCCCTTTTCAACATTGGACGATCTAATAACAACCTGAGATACCAAATAATTTAACAAGCCTCAAGGGATTGTTGATAGAAGCGCAAGCCTATTATTAAATACCAAACTATTTTTATCTATGGAAATTCTGGAGGAGAAGATACTTGCCAAGCAGATATTCAAAAAATATTCAGTAAACCCTAGAAATTGGAATTTCGTCATATCCACGAATTCGATCCGCGATGGATTTTTTGATGCAACAGTGACAAACTCTGACGAATCTTGGCAATTAAAAATTGATTCCATCTACAAGCCCTCCCCGATCATATCGGGTACAAAATTAGATATTGATCCTATCAAGATGAAGAAAACCTTTGATGAAGATATCACCCCATTTGGATATAGGAAAATAGATCCCCCAGTCTTTATGAATATGTTTAGGAAAATTTCTGAAGAACATGAAATGTTGTCCAAGAAAAATACAGATTACATTAACAGGGAATTGAATTTGATGTTGAATTCCATGGAACCAACGGTGCCGACAAGAGGTACTGAATATCTTTACGGACCTTTCCTATATACTAGTAAAAACCTAATGGGAAAGAGCCCTTATCACGATATCGTATCAGAAAAATTGACTTCAAATATTAAAAAGAAAATAAAAGAGAGATATCCCGGATATGGATAAAAAGAATTGAACGGGAAGACGGAGATCTTAAAACTTGAAAGCAAAATATTAAAAAATAATCCTTTAGAGGATCCGTATGAAAGAGACATAATAATTTATACTCCGGATAATTATTCTGCGAGTTTATCGGCAGGGTATCCAACTATTTTTTTGTTACCCTCATTTGGAAATGATAATTATTCCACCATTAATTGGAATCCTTTTTCGATTCCCATTCATGAGAGATTGGAGAAATTGAACCTGGATCAAAAATGTGGGGAAATGATCATTGTAGTTGTGAATTGTTTTAACAGATTAGGAGGAAGTCAATATATCAACTCCGTGGCTGTGGGCAGGTATGAAGATTACATTATAGATGAAATTATTCCATTCATAGATTCAAATTATAACGTTTCAAAAAGAGCTGTTCTGGGGAAATCGTCTGGCGGGTTTGGAGCTCTTTCCTTGGGGATGCGAAATCCAAGAATTTTTAGTGCCATAGCGGCACATTCATTCGATTCGGCGTTTGAATATTGTTATCTACCAGATCTTCCGATCGCAATTGATGTGTTAAGAAAGTACAAGAGTCCTAAAAGATGGCTTATTGACTTTTGGAATAAGGCGAGTAAACACGATAAAAAAGATTTTACGACACTAAGTATTATATCAATGGCTGCACATTATTCACCGAACTTGAATAATCCAGAATTATATACAGATTTACCATTTGATGTAGAATCAGGAGAATTCAAAGAGAATGTATGGAAATTATGGAAAGAATTTGACCCAATCAATAAAGTAAATGAATTTTCAGACAATCTGAAAAAAATGAAACTTTTGTATTTTGATTGTGGAAGTAACGATGAATTTAACCTGTCCATAGGATCAAGAATATTCAGTAAGAGATGCAGAGATCAAGGTATTAGTCACGAATATATGGAATTTGAAGGTGGTCATTTTAATACAGGCTATAGATATGATACGTCTTTACAAAAAATATGGAATGCTATTGGATGAATATTGGGATCGATATGATCAGAAGGACACACACTTTATACTGGTACGTTGGATATGACTTGAGAATTGTGGACAACTGGACTAAAAGTAGTAACACGGTACCCGATCCACTCATAGGATCCACTCATAGAACGAAAACGTAAATATCTCATCTTAATACACATTAACTCTACGATATCATAGTCTCCTTTCATTTACAAATGAAAAGGATACGAAATTATGTTTTTATGTTTTTATGATGTCTAATTAATTGTCGGTTAATTAGACATTTTGTTTATGGTATAAGAAAATACGAGATTTCGACAAGGGATTTCAACTTTATTGTATAATTGTAAGCCAATTACGTTTATCCTGGTTATTACCTCTCACGATGTTTTCAAAATGTTGCTGGATTTTTCTTGTAATTGGTCCAATACCCCCATCACCTATTACCCTGTGATCAATGAATCCAACCGGAACAATTTCTGATGCAGTTCCGGTCAAAAATATTTCATCAAAATAATAAAGTTCGTCTCTAGAAATGTTATCATAGCAAACGCTGATACCATTCTGCTTAGCAATTTCAATAACTGTATCTCGGGTTATTCCTTCAAGGGCCCCTGTAGAAATTGGTGGAGTATACAGTATTCCACCCTTTACAAAGAAGATATTTTCCGCGCTTGCTTCCACAACAAAACCGTTAGAATTTAACATAATTGCCTCATCAAATCCGGATTTCAAAGCTTCCATTCTCGCTAATGCAGAATTGGCATAATTTGCCACTCCTTTTGCATGAGTAGGCATTGCCTTTATTCCCACCTTTTCCCAAGAAGATATCATAATGTGAATCCCTTCCTCCATGTCTTCTTTTTTAATATGTTCAGTCCACTTCCATGCAGATATTGCTATAGATACCTTATTAGGCAAAGGGTTAACTCCCAATTTACCATAACCATAAAACGCAATGATCCTGATATAGCATTCGTCCAATCTATTCGCCTCCACTACTTTTACAGTAGCATTTTTGAGTTCATCAAATGAATATTCAAACTTCATAAAGTAGGCTTTTCCGCTATTAAACAATCTTCTTATGTGATCATCTAATCGAAAGATGGCAATACCATCTGCAGTTGTATATGATCGAATCCCCTCAAATACTCCTGTCCCATAGTGTAATCCATGAGTTAATACATGCACCTTTGCTTCATTATAATCAATTAAATTACCATCAATCCAAATTTTATCACTTTCTATCATAAACAGTACACCAGAATAGAGTAACTAATTTATGATCGAGCCTTTTGAGTGTATTGATCTAATGACTTCTTCAACATTTTGATCTTCTACCAGGATGAGAATTCTTGAAGTCTCCTCTTGTGCATCTATGTTCAGTATGTTAATGTCTTGCTGACTAACGATACTACTAGTGTCAGAAACTATTTTAGGAATTTTCCACATGGAATCTCCAATAAGAGTAACCACCCCTCTTCCATACACCATTTCAACCTTAGGATAAAATGAGCGAAATACCTTTTCGTGTCTTTTTACATAGTCGCCATCCAAAAATAGAAACCTTGTCATCTCCAAATTGTCTTTTTTATATGGAGATAATTTGATAAAATCATGATATTGTCTTTGCTTCTCAAATAATGCGGCAATATGAGATGCAGCTATGGATTCCATTCTAACGATAGCACAGTTTTTTTTACCAGTAACAATCTTAATTTTGGCTTCGGTTTCGAGTTCATCATCTGACAATCGTTTCAGGATTTGTGTATAATTAGAAGGGTTTGAAATATTAGTAACTAATATAATTAAATTTAAGTCATGATCATCAATGTCTTTAATGGCAATTGGATCCAAAATTTTCATACCAAACATGCCTGCAAGTTTAGCTTCGTTATAAGATAGTGTCTTTACGTTATGGAGATTTTTTGAAACTATTTTGGGGTCTGCACTTAATACGGAATTGTCCTTTTCAAAATCAAGAATAACGTCAAATTGTGATGATAACAAAATCCCCAAATCCGCAGCTGATCTATCAGATCCTCCTCTTTCATAAGTGGTCTCTAGGCCGTCTACTGTTTTACCAATAAACCCACCGATGCATAAAACATCATTCTCTTTAACTAACCTAATTAGTGAATCTATCTGATTCTTAGATTCGTCTAACAAGAAACTTGCAGCTTCGAAATTATCATCTGTAATTATTGGCCATTCATTCACGTTCACACTAGATGATCGGATGCCGTTACTTCTTAGAATATAATCCATTAGAAGCGATATCACTATTTCTCCGCTATAAGCAAGAATTCGTGAACGACTTACATCAACAAAGCGGCGGTTTTCTGCCACTTGTTTGAGAGATATTAAAACAGATTTGTTAAATCTCTCTAATTCGGATTCAAAATTTAGTCTATCAGCTTTTGATAAATATTTATTTGAGATTTCCAAATAAACTGTTTTTAGTACATCGATGTCTACTGGATTCGATGAAGCATAATTTTTTGAAATCCGTATGGCAACATCAGTCATAGACATATTCTTTCCCTCATAATTTGTAAGTGGAGCTGAAAACACGCAAATGATCTTTGATTTTTTCTTTAGGTCTCTTATTCTGTCGATTATTATTGGGATCTTTGCCCCATTTACTCCTAATGCTGATCCGCCGAATTTTGCAATTACTAATGGCTCCAATACAAAAATTAATACAATATCCTGTTATTATTTATTAAGATATTCATTAATTAGCTTGGCAGCCATGGTAACCCCATTTGACGCCCTCTTTCCTTTTTCTAAACGGAAGCCTGAAAGATTTTCTTCCATAATCGTATCTAGCTTATTAATGTCCTCGTATGAAAACCCCATTCCTCTGGCCCTATCCTCTTGCTCAAAATGATTCTTAATCGGAATAAAAATACCGGGAGTACCGTAAACTAAGCTTTCATCAATCGTAGATTTTCCTGCTAATGATATGACCAAGTCGGCTGCGTATACATATTCATGGATATTGTTTACAAAGCCAATATTCCTACAAAATTTATCTCCTTGATCATTAAGTGAAATATCAGATGAAAAAGATGTTACCAAATCACAATCAAATCGTTTCTGTAATCTGGCAAAAGATTCGACGGTTCTTTTTATTAAATAGTCTCCAGCTGATGTGCCTCCTGTAGTTATCAAAATTGTAATCTTGTTAAACGAAAACCTCTTTCGCAACTCATCTCGGGTTGTTCTTATCTCTCTAACTATTGGACCAACATAAAATAAATTATCGTGATTATCTCCAGATTCTGGAATAATAACACAATCACTAGACTTTATCAAATTGCACATCGAATTGTTGAGATATTTTTCAATATTAGACAATACCTTAGTTTTTATGAATCGAGTCCTAAGAATATCTGTAATAAGGATTCTTGGAATATTTAGATCCTT
The DNA here is from genome assembly GCA_038200885.1 of Candidatus Nitrosocosmicus sp. Lineage (GTDB taxonomy): Archaea > Thermoproteota > Nitrososphaeria > Nitrososphaerales > Nitrososphaeraceae > Nitrosocosmicus. The sequence goes on along the minus strand of JBBRRF010000034.1, from coordinate 958 downwards.
TCCAACAGATAGAGAAGCAAAATCTTCGTCAGTTATAATTAAGGGAGAGGTTTCCAAATTTATCCCTCTAGTTGATAAAAATTTCTTTACTTTTATTTTGGATTTTCGGAAGTAGGATACATATTTTAATAACCATACAAAGCTGTTTTTTAACCTCCCCTCATCTATTGAAAACTCTGGAGGAAAATATAGATTATGGGCGTTGAACTTTGATTCTTCCGAGGACTCATTCTCGTTACATATAAAATCAAAAGCTTTTGAACCCGTAATGAATTCAAAGTCATAATAATTAAATGACTTGGCAATTTCCTTTGCAATTGCAATATCCCGTGTTATATGTCCAAGTCCAATCGGGCTTGAAAAAAATAAGGTCATGTATGGTAATCCAATGATACATAATGTAGAAATAATAAAAACAATGAGGATGGTTTCAAAGTAAATCTATTTTATGATCATGTAAGTTTTTCAATTGACTATCTTAGACAACATATCAACATATCAACATATCAACATATCAACATATCAACATATCAACATATCAACATATCAACATATCAACATATCAACATATCAACAAAAGCAGCAGTCAAAGCAAATCGATTATGAATGATTTTTTTTATTAAATAATTGATAAATTTTACAAAATTTATCATCTGACATGGATTTCATAAACAAGTTGTTTGAATAGAATCCAAATATTAGAATTCGCGGTTCTAAGAACAACCTTCCATTTTTTGAATGTAGTACCCAGAGTCTTGAATGTCTTTTGCTACCGCTGGTGGAGCCTCTTGAATATGACAGAACTGACATTCCTCTTGTGTCATTTTCTGGGCTCCTTGATCAACACTGTTAAGGTACTCCTTTCCGTATTCGATTGCTTTTTCGTGAGGAGTATTTGCTTCTACAATCACATCAAAATGCATTATTCTTCCATCTTTTTTTGTAACATATGTATCAT
>JBBRRF010000033.1:0-9665 GCA_038200885.1 Candidatus Nitrosocosmicus sp. | reverse complement strand
GATTTTCTGGGAGTTATTAATCTTTTTACTTGATATCAGATTACATTCTCATCAAAGGAGTTATTCCTATGATGTTCATGCATAGCTTTAGAATTTTCAGGGTACTATTTAGTATCAATATTCTATAAGTTGCCAGCACCTCGTTTTTCTCCTTTAAGATCGGTGATTTTTCATAAAAATTATTAAACTTTGTAGCAAGTTGAAAGAGATATTTTGAAAGCACCTTTGGATCTATGTTATTAGCAGCCTGCTTTAGTTCAATATCATATCTACATAAGTGTTTAATCAAATCGATTTCAGTAGAAGAAAATTCCAAAATCTCAATTTTATTTTCAAGTTTATCTTTCTTTTTTGATAAACTTTCCTCAATATTTTTATCCTCAACTCGCTTACCTCTGGCATAAGCATATTGGATATAGGAAGCAGTATCTCCTTCAAGGCTCAAGGACTCGTTGATATCAAAAGTTATCATTTTTCCGAGATCAAACTTAATGAAAAAATATCTGATTGCTGAGATTGATATTTCTTTGGATATAAATGCAATTTCTTCTTCCGAGAGTTCTGGATTCCTTTTTCTTGTTTCTACCTTTGATCTTTCTTCAAGAATGCTCAAGGCCCTATCTGCCTCGATGTATATACCCTTCCTTCCAGACATGTGCAATGAATTCTTATCCTTTCCGGAAATGCCCAAGATATCTAGAGAACTCTGGCTTAAGGTAACGGGTTCATAACCTAAATATCTATACTTTGAATCCATCCCCAATTTTTCTAATATCTCTAACAATAGATTTTGAAGCCTCTCTTGTCTCGAATCGATAATTGTTATAACCTTGCTTATTCTATTAAAGTCAATCGTTAATTCTTTATCAAAATTTGAATTGGCTTGAAAAATTTCATTTGGATTTTTCTTAATATTTGTTCTGCATAGAATAGTAGCGTCCCATTGATCCGCGTAAAAGACGTAATCAAAGGGATTTCGCAAATGGCCCAATTTCCAAACTGCAAATGGAATATCTTTAGCGAAATAAGTTAAAGTCATATCACTTCGCACTAATACCTTATCTCCTTCCCTTTCTGACTTGTACACCCAACAACCTGCATTTTTTCCCACTTTTTCATAATATATTAATTCTCTATCTCTCAAAACTGAAAAAATATCGGTCCAAAGGTTCGATTGGACTATCTGCGACTCAAAACATAATAAATCATAACGACATCTTAGATTCCAACATGTTTTAAGTTGATCCTTTAAAACTCTATCGACTATGGTCTGGGTGAAGACCGAAGTCTCTGATTCAGGATTCTCCAATTCCTTTAGAACCGACTTTCTTTTAATTTCTAGATCAGGCCTGCTCTTGTAAAGATCATTTGTTTTGACATAAATTTCGTTACCACAGTAATGGTCAAATTTTGCTTTTTCCTTCGATAATCCCTGATCATCCATTCTAGTAGAGAATCCCACATGTTTGAATCCTACAATAATATCAGCCACTTGGACCCCCGAATCGTCAATGTAATTTATGACCCTGACATCTTTTCCTGCTGTTCGAAGAATTCTATACAAGCAGTCCCCGATTACGGCATTTCTAAGGTGGCCTACGTGTAAAGCCTTGTTAGGATTCACACTAGTATGTTCTATTAATATCAATTCATTCAAATTTGAAAAGCTCTTATTTTCATGTTCGAATTTTGTATTATTTGTAACCTCTTTAAAGAATTCCATTACAAACACCTTATTATTAATTCTAAAATTGATGAAACCCGGATTAACGAATGAAACTGACTCGATCAAGCCATTTTTTTTCGTCAAGATGCTGCTTTCAGGTAAAATAGAATTTACGATGTGATTAGCTATCTCATTAGGCGACTTTTTTAATTTCTTGGCTAACAAGAAGCAAATGTTTGTATAAAAGTCTCCAAAATCCTTTACATGTGGTTCAGATATTTCAAAATTGACCTCAGACTTTGTCAAGTTGTAAAACGCTAATACTCCCTCAAGAGATTGGCCAATTTCATTAATAACATTTTCAACAATCATCTAAATCACTAGAATACTTTTCCTCTCATTATCAGATCAATCGCATTTATCAACCCTTCTCCATTCGTGCCTCCAACAAAATGAGTTGCACTTTTTCGCACATTCTCACAAGAACTTTCAAATGTAAAGCTAAATTTTGATTGCTTAAACATAGGGATATCAGTTTCACTATCACCTATTGCAACCACCTCGTCAAAATCAATATTGAGCTTCTTCAATAGGAATGTTAGCCCAAATCCTTTATTGATTTTGACTTCATTGATATGGAATGCATAATTACTATCTACTATTTTCAAATCCAGATCATTTTCTATCAAGATTTTGTTACCCTCATTTATATCAAATGCTCTTTCAAGAACTATTTCAGTCATTCTCGGAAAAACAGGTTTCTGGCTAACTCCTTGAATGCTCTTTGCTAATATATCGAATCCCTTCAAACAATTAGCTTTATTCGCTAATAATTTGTGTTCGACAGGGGAAGTAGTTATAACCCCACCGTTTTCCCCTATGGCAATTTGAGTCGTTCCACCAAATACCGACAAAATGTAAGCTTCTTGAGAAGATCTACCAGTTACAAAAATGACTTTATAGCCTAGTTTTACTAGATATCGAAGTTTAGCTAATGCATCAAGATTTAGAGTTCCATTGCCGTTTAGTGTTAGTGTTCCATCAATATCGATGGCAAAGAATTTTATGGATCTCAAATGAATTCAAGATAATAACAATGTTACATAAAAATCTAGATTTAGGGTTCTGTAAAGTCTCCGTCATATAACCTGATTTAAAAAGATTGTAAAAAAGCGTCAGATGTTTAGTTTTTTAAGATTTTTATATTCATAACAAGTTACTACCCCCATATCCAAGTACGGGGGTAATGTTCAACTACTTGAATAGTTGAGCCAAGAAATAAACTGCTACACCCTCTCCAATACACAAAGCTCCCTTGAAGATGAGATCCTTTCCTATTCTTTCCCATCTTAGGGCTTGGTTGGAGGCATAGTGATTACCTCTTTGTATATTACGTTGATAATACACAAATACAATAGGTTAACTTACATTTATAAAGCCTTTTATTCTGCAAGTCTTTTGATTCGGTTGAAAAGTAAAAATACCAGTGGTTGTTTATAAACTTAGCTATGAGTATTATGCAGGAGCTCGGGGGATTAACAGAAATTCCAACTAGATTATTCAATTCGTATCGTTTATTGATTCTATTACATCTTAAATCAAACAATGGATTAAGATTTCATGTTTTAAAGAATATGTTAGATATATCTTCTGATGGTAATCTTGCAAGTCATTTAAGGGCTTTGGAACAGGAAGGATGTATAGAACATTCATCAGAACTTGAAGGTAGGAAATTAAAAACTATTATCAAGATTACATCGCTAGGTGAGCAAATGCTAGATAAAACAATCGAGCAAATGAGAATAGTAGTATCATATTCAAATAATTAATTTTTCTTTCTCAATATAATATAATTTTCTTTATCCTCTAATTCTATCTCATCTCCTTCTTTCAAATCAAAGGTATCCCTCAATGGTTTAGGAATATTTAATCCAACAGAGTTACCCCATTTACTTAGTTTAGTCTTGAATCTAGCCATAATTAATTATCATATTTATGTTATTTAAGTCTATACATAGTATAAACAAACTTAAATAATAGTATATACATTGTATATACATGAACAAATACCAGCAGGTAAACAGAGAAGAATCGGGTAAACTTCTCCAAAACAATGTAAAAAGAGTTGATGATAACAATTACAAGGTTAAATCCTTAACCAAAGATGAGGTTTATTATATTCTTGCTACTACAATAGGTTGGATTTGCTCATGTCCTGACCACATGTTCAGAGGGGTTAAATGCAAGCACATTCACGCTGTCGAGTTCAGCCTTGAGTTACGTAAAACTGTCGAGGTAAGAAAGATTGAAGAAATTGTTATCAGTGGTTGTAAATTCTGTAAATCTGAAACTATTGTTAAATGTGGATTGAGAAAGAACAAACATGGACAGTTACAAAAGTTTCAATGTAAAGACTGTAACAAATGCTTTACCATAAACCTAGGCTTTGAAAGAATGAAACATAACCCACAGGGAATTACCACAGCAATGCAGTTATACTTCTCTGGAGAATCTCTTAGGAATACTGCCCGTTCTCTCAAGTTGTTGGGAGTAGAGGTAAGTCACCAAACAATCTACAACTGGATTGATAAATACACTAGTCTAATGGAAAAATACCTTGAGAAAATCACTCCAAAGGTAGAAACGGCATGGAGAACAGACGAATTATACTTCAAGGTAAAAGGTAACAAGAAGTATCTCTATGCTCTCATGGATGATGAGACCCGCTTTTGGATTGCCCAACAGGTAGCCGAAACAAAGTATGATGCTGACATAAAACCCATGTTCAAAAGGGGTAAGGAACTAGCAGGTAAAAAACCACTGGCTCTGATTAGCGATGGTGCTCCAAACTTTCATACCGCCTATAAGAAAGAGTTTCAAACTCATATCTTGCCACGAACAAAACATATTCGACATATCCGAATACAGGGAGACCATAACAATAACAAGATGGAAAGGATGAATGGAGAGATTAGGGATAGAGAGAAAACCATGAGGGGATTAAAGAAGATGGATACACCCATCCTGAAAGGCTACCAAATATATCATAATTACATTAGAGAGCACGAAGCCTTGGAGGGTCAAACTCCTGCTGAGAAATGTGGTATTAAAGTAGAGGGAAATAATAAGTGGAAGACGTTGATTGAAAACGCTAGTGCGGAAGAATGAAAGCGATGTTAAATTCTAGGTGGTCTGTTGAAGGGATTATCAGGTTCATCAGGCATTATTATTTCAATTTCGTCGATAATAGTTTGTAATGGCATCTCATCCTTACCATCATTAAGAACCATCATTTTAATTATGTATTTTCCAGTTGGAGTTTTTGGAAGTATTGTCCATTCCCAAGTTTTCCATTCAGTACTTATATTACCATTCAGATTTCCAGAATAATTACTTGGATTCTCTATGGTTTCACGACAGAAAGATGTAATAGCGGTACCATCATTATTAACATTTGGAGTACTAAGTTCAAAACGATATCCAAGTTTATTAATTGATGTATCCTTTATACCAATTTCATTAACAAAATATCCATTCTTGATTTTACCTTTGAATTTGGATCGGAACTGTATGAATTCTCCCCTCTTGTAAAAATTCTGCTTATTTACTATCTCTACTTTAAACTCTGGCTTTTGTTTTGATAATGAAATAATTTTTTCATTTTTAACCTGTGACTTATCAAAGAAATATTTCCATATACTATCTGCCCTTGCTGCGATTACCCCTATTATCAATCCAATTAAAATATCCATTTTAACAACTCCATATCCTATAAGTATAGAAATTATAACTAAGATGACTCCAATAACAATAATCCCTTTTAATTTCCGTTGAATCAAATTTCTTTGTAATATAGGCTAGACTTTGTTTAATCATAAAAAGCTTCTTTTATTACTACTTATAGAATCTATATTCTTTTTGGTTTCTAGGTTAATATTTTAATTTATACCCACATATTATACAGTATTTTGCACGTTTCTCGTTACTATATCCACACATTTGACAATTTTCTTCTTCTGATTTATGGATAAAAGTAGATTGACATAATATGCTAAACACAATTCATATGTTCTGAATTATATATAAAATAATTAATTATTTTTAAATGGTTCTCCACATTCTAAACAATATTTCGCTCTTAGGACATTCTTAGTATTGCAGTTAGAACACTCTTTTTCCTCTTTTTGTGGTATATATTCAGCAACAATTTCTCTCACTTTCTTATCCAATACTTTACTACCAATTTCTGAGGAAAGCAAACCTTCAAACTCAGCAGTTAGAGAATCTAATATTGCTTTTGCCATTACACCTGTATAAATTATACCATAAACATTCATAGAAATTGTGAGTCTAGATGGATTCTTAGGATGATTAGCAACACCCATAACAAATGGCACATTGACTTTTTCACCAACTGGAATTTTAATATGTTTAAATATTTTTTCCGCTCTATCTGCAATTTCATTTGATAAATGATTATCTTTTGGAAGTTTCTCCTTAAACCATTCTAATATGATTTTATCTGTATTAGACATAAAGTCTGTATGCGGATATTTTATAAATTCCTATTCTCTGTCTGACGACTTTTTACAATCTTTTTAAATCAGGTTATATGACGTAGACTTTACAGAACCAGATTTAGTAATACATATATTGAATAAACCATGACAGATAGTAGAATAGTTTGAGCTTGGAAGTCGTTTTGTTAGAAGATAATAACAATATATTATTAAAAAGACGTGAGATTAAATCAGTAATAAAGAATGCCACCGGGTCTATTCCGAGGGAGGAAGCAGCAAATTTGATAGCAGGAAAGATGGGCGTAAATAGGAAGAATCTTTTGCCAATTTCTTTAAAAAGTGAATTTGGTAACCCTGATGTTTTAGCTTTGATGTATTATTACGACGATATAGAAGAAGCAAAAAAGCAGTTACCTCGCTATCGAATTCTTAGAACAATGACGAAAGATGAAAGGAAAAAAATAATAGATGAGGAAAAGTCAGTTAAACTAAAAGCAAAACAGGCAGCAGCAGCAGCAGCAAAATCTAAAAAGAAGTAATTTGTTAGCACTATAGAGAGTGGAGATTTGTAATGAGTAAAGAGAAAAAAAGAGGAGTAAGTGTGTCAAAATTTTATCAAGTTACTGACAATAAGGTTGAGAGAACAAGAAGGGAGTGTCCCAGATGTGGTAGGGGTGTTTTCATGGCTGTGCATAAAGATAGACTAACCTGTGGAAAATGTAACTATACTGAATTTCAAAAAGAACAAACTAAAAAATCAAAACAATAATCGTTATTCAACCAAATTTTAGGATTTCATTTTTTAAGGAATCTTCTACTATGGTGTTGGCCACAGCAGAAAACGGCAGCTTTATAAAATTGTCTCCAATCATGATTTTCTGTATAGGTAGTTTTTTCTTAATCCAAAATGATTCAGTTTTTTTATCCAATTTTGAATCATTGAACCCATTTGCAAATTTTTTATTAAGCAATTTCTGCAGATAAGGGTCTCCTTTAAACACTTTAGCAGAATCAAGAGTTTTTTCATTGTCAGAAAATGAATTTTCATACAATGTATTGGAAATATTATCTGATGTTACCTCTAAATTTATTATGTTTTTCAATATATTCAAATAGTGTAGAAATTCATGAGCGAGCACAGCGTGAAGAGTTCCTTTCAAACCGTACATTACCAATGGAGCGGAAAGTTGGATAACTATTTTTATTCTATTTTCAATAGTACAAAATGGAATTGTTCTGGCATATAATAAGGAATATTGCTGGTACTCGATATCCGAAGTTGCTACCAGTAGATTGGGTTCTATAAAATAATAGGGATAATCTATGGAGGTTATCCGCTCGATCCTATTTATTCCCTCTTCAATTAAGCTCATCCTGTCGATGATGAGATGATAGGTTCTCTCCTCGATCTTCTTTTCTACTAAATATTTTTTGACTAATGCTAATGGGTCAAAACTATTCATCTTATTTCATTTGTCATTTATTTAAAATTACATCATTGATATCAAAATATATACATTCGCACTTTGTTTCGAGTATGTTAGAAAGACAAGGTTCTATGGGCTCGTTACCACCTACGAATTGTTTTATTGGTATTCCATTATCCATGTCTAACGATATTTCCAGTTTGTCGTCTTCTGCGTTTACTAATTTCGCACAGTAGATATTTCTTGTAGTTTTCCGGTTCTTGACCATGAAAGTCACTTCACCACTTAGCGTCTGCATACGACTTTGAAAATGATTAATATTGCGAAAATTCTCATCAAGTTTAACGAATACTGTTACAATTATTCTATATTTTCCATAGTAATCAATTTGATCATATGCAATCTTCCGAAAATGCAATTCAACATCCCCCTCCAAAAGCTTTTGCTCATCTGAGCCTTTTATTTTAGGATTAATCACTTTTACAATGAACGGCCTCCCGCTACCAAGAACCAAGCTATATTTATCTTCGCTTCCAGTCCAGGTTATTTTCATATCTTCTGGATTATATTCTGACCAAACGGATTTTCTAATTAAGTGTTCTATCGATTTATTTTTCTCATCTATCAATTTACAAAAGGTTTGAGAATCCTTTTTTATCCAATTTTTATCTTTTTGAGTTATACCTCTGCCTAACTTTACATATCTTCCAAGAAGATAGAATTCTTTGGCTTTGCAATTCACGCTGAAGGTCAAGTCATATTCAATAACAATGTCGAATTTCAATTCTGGACTCAGGTGATCTATAAAACATTTTTTGTTTTTTCGTATTTTTTCTCTAATCAATAAATTGATCTGGGTTTTTATCCCAGTCGTACCCTTAATTTGGAACAAAGATCGTACATAGTCCTCGCTCTCATAAAACAAGTAGGGAATTCTTGTTCCTATATCGATAGTAGGAATACACTTAGTTGATCCAAACATTTCTGAGTTTAATATTTTATTAACTATAGATGGTAATGTTCCTAGAAAAAAGTTTCTACATATATAACAAACTTTTATGCTAGTCTTTACAATCGAGATAGAAACTGAATATTTCACTAATGACATCTTTTTTTTAGAAAAAATTCTATCATAACAAAATTTGCAGAGATATATCTGTATTTGATTTGAATTTTCCAACTTCAGAGTTTCCAGATTCTCCACGGTTCTTAGCCAAGACCAAATCTTCTTAATAACCCTTGCATTTGACGGCCTTTTGCTTGCTTCATCATGGTCTTAGAATTGTTATATTGCTTGATAAGGTCCTTAACATCATGTTCCATAACTCCGGAACCTCTAGCAATTCTTTTTCGCCTAGCCTCGTTTATAATATCTGGATTCTTTTTTTCGTCATTAGTGAAGGACTGAATTATAAATCTCCACTTCTCCATTTTTTGTTGTAGAACATCAAGATGGTCATCTTTTACAAAATTTGAAAGCCCTGGTAAATTCTCAATTACATTTCGGAATCCCATTTTTCCCATGTTTTCCATTTGAGCATAGAAATCTTCGATTGTCATCTTCCCGCTCATAAGCCTCTTTGCTTGATTTTCGTCGGATTGAATCTCTAAATTCCGCGCCATTTCAAGAAGGGCTTTTATATCTCCCATCCCTAATAGCCTGCCGACAAAGCTTGTAGGGGAAAATTGCTCCAAGTCATCAATTCTTTCACCAGTTCCTATAAAAAGGACCTTTGCACCGGTGGCAGAAGAGGCAGCTATTGCCCCGCCCCCCTTGGCAGTACCATCCAATTTCGTAATAATAATACCGCTGATTTTTGCATTCTCGTGGAAGATCTTTGCCTGATTATATGCTTGCTGTCCAATTGTTCCATCGATAACAAGAAATACCTGATCAGGTGTGACGATGGAATACATGGTTCGCATTTCTTCGAGTAATCCTTGTTCTTCTTTGTGCCGCCCAGCAGTATCAATAATCATAATATCCACCGGCTGCTCGTTAAAGAAAACCAGTCCATTTTTTACTATTTCTAGGGCATCCTTATTGCCTTC
>JBBRRF010000032.1:0-9810 GCA_038200885.1 Candidatus Nitrosocosmicus sp. | reverse complement strand
TTCGGCAATGATTTCATGACTGGTTGTAATATTGTTATATGCCAAGATACCTACTGTAACATTTTGTGGGTAAATCTGATAATAGACTTTGCAACGGAACCAATAATTACGATGTTCTTGTCAAAATCAAGATAAGATGAATAATTTTTGACATAGACCCCGGGATTATCAGTTATATTGGGGTCGGGGTGGTCCACGGCATAGGATATATTAAAAGAGACTAGTAAAAGTATGACACATGCAAGAATGCTAGTCACAGAATAGGGGACAGAAATGTGATTGTAGGTTTTTGACAATCACAAGATTGTTGTTGAAATTCGCATATAAGTCTTATTATCAGGAAAGTGTCCTACGTAAACCAAGTGTTAAATATAGAATGTAATTAATAATCTCAAAAAATATTAGATAATATTTTTAAGATTTACCTAACAACCGACTGTTTTTTTGACAAACAAACACCTAATGTTAATTATTGAATCAAAACCGTTCAAAAAATAGTTTTATGTTGGAAAATGTTTTCATAGATGAACGTGAACAATAATATATTTAGCAAGATTTTGATCCCTGTAGATGGTTCTACAAATTCTATGAAAGCCATTGATTACGCTGCGGACCTGGCGGATAAATACAAGAGTGAGCTATTAGCGTTGCATGTCTTGTATTCACAATCAGGCTTTGCTTTTCACAAGGAAACAGTAGCGGGAGCCATTACATCAAGTTCTTTAAATGATTTGAACCTTGAAGCAAAGAAAGAAGCAGAAAAATGGTTTGAAGAAATAAACAAGAGAGCCGAGGACAGAAATGTACAAATTAAAACTGAAGTTGTGTTTACTGTAATATCAATAGTAGAAGGTATCCTAACATATGCTGAGAAGGAAAATATCAATTTAATAATTATTGGATCCAAAGGCAAATCCGGATGGAAAAAACTAATAGTAGGAAGCGTAGCCTCGGGAATTTCTACCTATGCCCATTGTCCCATCCTAATAGTAAAATAAAATTATCATCAAATAAGTAGCAAAAAGGAATTTTGAAATACATTATTAGATATCAACAAGTTAAATCAATGAAGAATTTACTGCTTTAAGGTTTGATGACATAGTTAAAATATTATCGCAGATGCAAGGATCATTGATACCAGGGCAGCAGTAAGAAAACCGAACATGATGTAAGGAATAAACTTATTTAATTTTAGCAATTTGTGCAACTTTGATGCCACTGAATCGGGCTTTGATCCAGATAAAACATGATAATAAACTACTAGAGATAGAGAACCGCTAAATAGAAGGACAATACCCTTTGTTGTATGAATCAAATCCTCAAATTGGAAATTTGAATAAAATCCAAATAGGACAAATCCGCTTGTAATAGAAACAGTAGAGGCAAATATCACAAGTTTACGTATGTGCGGTAAGATAATAGATAGATTGCCCCCTCCGTTTAAAGGTCTAACAATAGTGACAACAATTAAAGTAACACTCCACCATAAAATTGATGAAACCGAATGAATACCTTCCATTAGTATACTGTATTCGCCAATCAAGACAACACAAACTATCTTTTTTTAATACAAATTTCTAAATGTTTCTAATATAATCGATTATAAAATAGTTGCAGAAATCCTTATATATTTCACAATATTCCACCTTGATAAAATAGGTAAACATCATGATAATTGTGTCTTATTTTTATTGATATTCCAGTTTTATGAATTATGGTTGTTTCTCACATTCGGATGATTATAAACAAGTTTATCCGCCATAGTGGGTAGAAGGCATCACAATAAACTTTTGATAATTTATTTTTCCCCTAGGCGCCATCATAAAAATAGGTAAATCAAGACAAATGTTAGACGGAGCTTGTTTTAATGTGGAATATTCTTATATCTGCATGACAATGGAGAAAGCAAAAGGAAATAGCAAATAAGATAATTAACTTTAGAAACTAATTTTTCCTTCTGAAATTTATGGTTGGCTATTGAATCAATTTGTTATTATTTGTTTGTTATTAAAGGTATTATTCAGGTATGTACTAAAACGAACTATGTCTTCTGGAGACAATTTTACAAGTTTATTTTTTCCAAATCCATTATGATCAAAACTGTCAAAATCACGGGTATAATTCTTTTTAAAATAATTGACTATAAAGGATGTAGTCTTTTTCCTAAAGGATAACAAGAATTGAATGTCTTTAATGACTTTATTTGTTAAGGGTGATGTTCTTGGGCATATCTCGATTAAGACCGAATCAACTTTTGGGGACGGTGAAAACGACGTACGAGGAACATCGAGTAGTTTTTTGATTGAGAATCGATATTGAGATAATATAGAAATAGCCCTATAATTCTTCGCTCCAGGCTTTGAGAGAAGTTTTTCAACAAATTCACGTTGTAGTAGGATTATTCCCCTTCCAAAATTTCTTTGGCACAGCCATGTTACCGCGTTTCGACTCTCATAATAAGGCAAACTAGAGAAAAAAACATCAAAGGGAATAGTCAGATTTTCATTAAAACCATCCAGATGCAATAATGCTAAATTCGCATGTTTCAAATTTCTCTTACAATGAGAGTATAGAGTAGAATCTAGTTCAAATGAATGTACAAATTTTGAAATTTTACATAGCTCTGTAGTAAGCATGCCCTTCCCCGTTCCAACTTCGTATATCACATCTTCTCTATTAATTTTAGATTCCTGAATTATTTTTCTTATCATAGTATGATCTACTAGAAAATTTTGTCCTAATTTGGTCGGTTTTTTCAATGTGAGTTGAGAAATGTTGGTACCTAACTTTTTTTAATGGATTACCGTGAAAATTCTGGAATAAAAATTATCCTATTTTCTGACAAAGATATTCATTCGGGTTTCGCCAGAAATTTCATCGTATATTCTTTTTGCAATTAATTTTGTTACATCTCGCAATCCCGTCCTATTTTGTAGATCTAAAAATGATTCAAATTTTCGCTTATCTCTTTCATCCAGTATTAACTTCATGTATGTTTTCCCTATTCCAGGGATAAGCTCAAGGGAATGAACCCTTGGTGTCATTGGCTGAGCGGAATTGAAATAATCTATAAATCGTCTTTCATTTACATTCACTATTTTTTCAATTACAATTGGTAATTCATTTTTTGCAGATTGAGAAATGTGAGCATAATCAAGTCTGCCCAATACACTAATAATTTTCTCGCGCCCATCTTTACCGATATAAACACGTTCACCAATACTAAATTTTTCGTTACTGATACCCAATAATTCTAATAATGTTAAATGCTCTTCACCTATTGCGTGAATAATTACTCCTTCCCTCATTCTCACTATTGAAGATTTTCCATTTTGAATATAGTCTAAAATGTAAGCATACTCTTCGAATTTTCGTGGAGAAAAAGTATCATCATGTCTGCTATAATTATCTCTGTTTGAATTATACCTTGACAAAATTTGTTTTACCTTTACAAATATATAAGAAATGACTTTTTATTTAACTTTCAACTTGTGATTGAAGTTGTTCGTCCCCATTATCCTCATTCTTAGAGAGTAGAATGGATTTAATCTTTTCAAGTTTTTCTGTAACTATTAATTTTTTCCACCCAAATGTAAAAGCCCTTAATTCTTCTATGGACCGTGGCATTACATTTACCAATTCTACAGACTCTTCATTTGTCAAATCACCTTCAGCCACAAGCCTATCGACCATTTCTTTTGCAGGCTCGTAATCAACCTTTGAAAACTTCTTAGAGTAATCAAATGTCCAACGTTGAATTTGATCCATCTCATCCACAGGAATAGTTTCTAATATTTTTTTCACTTCAGACAAAGTGACGATCTCTCTTTTTATTACTTCGGGCAAATCAAGCACACACTTTTTAATTAGTTAGACAACTATTGGTCGAATATGATTAAGTTTTGTTTGCAAGTACTTTGGCTTACTTCCGAACACTACAACTACTTTAACGATGCGTCTGCCAACATGCTCGATTATTCCAACTTTGCCCTGAAAACGTCTATGAGGCATAGTATTATGCTCGCTTGGGTCTATATCAATTACAACTTTATCACCTGGTTTATATTCAATGAGCAAATATGATACACCTGTAATTTTGTTAGATTTTGTTAATATCGATCGGGATTTCCTTCTAGTTCCGTGTGATGAGGGCATAACATCATTTCATAAATACCCTAATAAAAATTATTTACAATCAAAATACAATACCTCTACTTGCACTTTATTTTTTTATAGGATCAGAAATTCCAGATTCCCCTATTGAAAACAAAATTTCACTCTCAGGATGATTTGGTGAATCGACAATTCTTGCGATCCGATTTCTGTCGGCCTTTCTCAAAAAAATCCGGTATGTACTAGAATGTGCGAAGATATTTCCACCAGCAGCTTTAAAGGGATTCCCGGCAAAACCCGACTCTGGTGATGATTGAACCTGATTGGTTAATAAGACGGCGATTTGGTGAGTTTGAGCGATCCTCATAATAGTATGAACTAACTTATTCAAACGTTGTTGACGGATTGATAGAGTAGATAGCCCCAGAAATTCGGAACGGTATAAAGAGATCGCAGAATCAAATATCATTAACTTTATGTCTTGAGACTCAATTATTCTGCTTGACTCGGATAATATCAGTTCCTGATGCGAACTACTGTATGCCTTTGCAACCACAATGTTATCAAGGATTTTAGTTGGGTTTAGGGCACGG
Organism: Candidatus Nitrosocosmicus sp.; assembly: GCA_038200885.1. GTDB lineage: Archaea > Thermoproteota > Nitrososphaeria > Nitrososphaerales > Nitrososphaeraceae > Nitrosocosmicus. Next base: position 5,104 of record JBBRRF010000032.1, on the reverse strand, counting down.
GCTCTTGAAATGGCATCAATTCTTTCGGGTCTAAAAGTATTTTCGGTATCAATAAAGAGTGCTCCGCCTTCTAGCCCGCCTTCCGAATGATTGAGTTGCACCATTACGCAAGCAGTATGACATAACTGCGTTTTCCCCGTTCCGAATTCCCCATAGACTTCGGTAATAGCATTAGTTTCAATTCCACCCCCAAGAAGATTGTCAAAGTTCTTAGAACCCGTAGAAATCCTCCCTATTTTTTTTCGTTTATGATACAAGGTTGTAGCGGGGGTAAATCGCTTTTCCATTATTCCAAACTCCTCAAGAAATGTAATAGATTGATTATAAATGAAGGTAGAATCATCGATACTGATTCCAGCTCTAGTAGAAATTTCAAACGGTCCCTCTATAACCAGATCTTTAATGGATAAAAAGCCTGACTTTTTTAATAACTTTATCATATCATCTGGTAAATTAGGTAATAAATCTAAAGAAAAAGGATTTTTATTCGATTTAGTATTAAAGAACGGACTAGAATCTGGACTAAAATTCAAATATACATTATTTTATCTAATCCAATATTTCAATAATGCTAATAATTCGGACTAAACAATGTTAAAGGTAATTTAGAAAAAGAGGGAATGGGACTAATCTAACGAAAAAGAATGGACACCAAAAGTTTAGTTCATTATCTGAAACATGATATAGTCATTGGTTTAATAGATAAACTATATTAAATCAAATTGAAAACGATCTGTACTAGAAGTGATTGTTGACTTAAACCTGAAAGGCAGAAATATCTTGGTGGTAGGGGCTGGCATGGAGGGCACCAAGAGGATAAAATCGTTGTCCAAACATGATTGTAAAATAATAATTATAAGCGAAACTGTCAATGAATCACTATACGAAATAGAGGGAAAAAATAATCCAATCATAATAATAAGAAGAAAAATTGAAGATCCAAATATCATAGATGAGTTTAATGATATTTTTGTAGTTTTTGCATCAACTAATGATCCATCTTTGAATAAAAAAATAATAGAGAGGGCAAAGGAGAAAGGAATACTTTCTTATGGCATTGATGATGCTTCAGTAAATGATTTCTTTTTCACTTCGATAATAAATATTGATGAAATAATTCAGATAGCAATCTCCACGTCGGGTAAAAGCCCCTTGATGAGCAAAATCATTAGAGATAGAATTGAAAATGCTATAAAAAATATAATAGGGAAAAAAGATACAGATAACATTAAAATTCAAGAATTTGCCAGAGAACATGTAAAAGACTACATTGAGAATCAACATGAAAGAAGGAAGTTTTTGTACAGCATAGTAGACGATCAAGAGATTCAAGAATTAATAGCAAAAAATAACATAGATAAGGTCAAAGAAAGAATTATTAATACATTAGATAAATTGGAGGATAATAAAAGCAGATGACGCTATATCTAGGAGTACAATCATCACAATTTGTCAATATAAGAGTCACATTTAAAAACTCCCCTATTCACATATTAGAAAAATTTGCTTTTAAAGATGTTTTTGATGCTCATCAACACCTGTTGAATTCAGCTGATTTGCAAGAATGTATAATTTTACAGACATGTAATCGTGTTGAAATTTATGGCGTAGGAATAAATCCTGATTATGATAATTTAATTAACGTATGGTCTTCTCTAATAAATTTACCAGCAGATCAAGTGAAATATAACGTAATAATAAACGACGGAGAAGAAGCCTTAAAACATCTAGTGAAATTAACAACCGGGCTCGATTCGCTAGTAGTAGGCGAGGATCAAATTTTGGGTCAGGTCAAAAGATCCCTAGAGTTTTCAAGAAAAAACGGGTTTGCAGGTCCGAATCTAAACATACTTTTTGACAAGACTATAAAAATAGGAAGTAGAGTTAGAACTTTAACAGGTATTAACAAAGGAAGCACATCAGTTGGGTCTATGGCAGTAAATTTAGCCTATGAATATTTTGATGACATAAAGGAAAAAGAGATTCTTCTCATTGGCTCTGGAGAGGGAGCTAGTTTAATCGCTAAATCTCTGAAACAAAGAAATATGAAATTTTTTGTTACAAGTAGAACTTTTGAAAGAGCACGATCATTTGCAGATACGGTAGCCGGTTCTCCCATACCTTTTGAAATGGCTTTGGAAAAAATCCATGACAATATAGACATTGTATTCATCTCAACTGTAGCTCCATATTATTTACTAACATATGAGAGAATTGCCAATATGATGAAAAATAGAAACAAAGGATTAATGATTTTTGATTTATCAAATCCCAGAACTGTAGAAGACAAAATTGCTACTCTAAATAATATCAAATTGGTAAATATCGATCAAATTTCAGAAATTGTAGAAAAGAATGTTGGAAGAAGGAAAAAAGAAATTCAATCTGCAGAAAAGATAATAAATGATGAACTGTTGGCAATTAAAGAAATTTTAAAAAGAAAGAGTTCTGAACCAGCTATAATAACCATATTCAAGAATGCAGATTCTATAAGAAATAAAGAATTCAAAAAGGCCTTATCATTAATTGGTAATAGAGTTAGTGATGATGATATCAAGATACTTGAACAGTTTTCATATGCACTGGTAGAAGGGATATTATCCACACCTATGAATAACTTGCGAAAGGAATTTACAAATGATAAAAATGAAAATGAATTAATAAATTTGGCTCTAAAGTTATTTAATTATGAAAAACCGTAACGTAGATAAATCAAGGAACATAGACAAGAACCAAAGTATAGATAGCGATTTTAGAGATAACACAGTTTTCATCTCAGATAAACATTATAGTTATGAACTCTTTCCAAAAATGCGATTAAGGAGATTAAGAAAAACGGCTGCTATAAGAGAACTCTTCCAAGAGATACGTTTATCTCCAAAAGACTTTGTTATGCCCATATTTGTTCAAGAGGGAATAAAGAAAAATCTGGAAATAGAATCAATGCCAGGAATATTTAGATATTCTCCAGATAAAATTTTAGAAGAAATTGACTACATTTCAACTCTTGGAATTAAGGGAATAATTCTCTTTGGGATCCCACTAAAAAAAGACATGAATGGAAAAAATTCATTCAATAACAAAGGTATTATTCAAGAAACCATCAAATCCATTAAGAAAAACTTTGGAGACAAATTAGCGATAATTACGGATGTATGTCTATGCCAGTATACATCACATGGTCATTGTGGAATTATCCAAGGAGATGAGATTAATAACGACAAATCTTTGGATATACTGTCAAAGACTGCTTTAAGCCATGCGGTCGCCGGTGCTGACATAGTAGCACCTTCAGCCATGATGGATGGTCAGGTAAAAACTATAAGAGATATTCTTGATGATAACGAATTTAAGGATACACTAATAATGGGATATTCTGCTAAGCAGGCATCGTCTTTTTTTTCGCCATTTAGAGACGCAGCACACTCCAAACCTGAATTTGGAAATAGACAGTCATATCAAATGAGCTATAATAATTCAAGAGAAGCAAGTAGAGAAATTAAATCAGATGTAGAGGAAGGTGCAGATGTACTTATGATAAAACCAGCGATACCAAATTTAGATTTAATTTATGCTGCAAAGCAAAATACTCTTCATCCTATTGCAGCATATAGTGTATCTGGAGAATATTCCATGATAAAAGCAGCTACATTGAATAATTGGATGGATGAAAATCTTGCTGTTACCGAATCGCTGACTGCTATCAAACGAGCAGGTGCAAATATTATAATATCTTATTATGCAAAAAAAATGGCAGAAATTTTAAGGAATAGTTAGAGAAATGATAGTATAGTATAGTAAAACATTAGGTAATCAAGTATGACACTATAGAAAATTATAAAAAATTAAGGTATTGGAGAGAATACGTGAATGTCTGTATCTTTCCCATCAGCTACGTATACATCCCCTTGGGAATCCAATGCAATTCCGACTGGATCATCGATCATTTCATGTAATGCACCTGTATTTCCAAATTGGGTGATATATGTACCATTATTGTAAAAAACTTGAATTCTTTTATTACCACTATCTGATACATATATATTATCAGAAGTATCTATTGCTAAATCTACAGGCGCTTTAAATTGACCATTGCCTGACCCGAATTCCCCAAATTTCATCAAGTAATCTCCATTCTGATCAAATTTTTGTACTCTGTTGTTACTAGAATCAGTAACAAAAATATTATTATTTGAATCCACTTCTACGTCCGCAGGATTATTAAATTGACCATTACCGGTACCCGGAGATCCAAAACTCATCATGTAATACCCATTCGGATCGAATTTCTGTACGTTATTATTTTCTCCAAAGTCTACGGCATAAAGATTATTTTCTTTGTCCACGCCGACACCACCTGGATTAATAAATAATCCAGGGCCAAATCCAAATGATCCTATAGATCGAATAAAGGTGCCATTAGAGGTAAATTCCTTTATTGCATATGTTGGATTTCCAAAGTCAGCTATGTAAACAGAATCATTGGAATTTATTGCAATGCCAGCAGGATTAGTAAAGTACTGTGGCCCATTGCCAAATGTACCAAAACCAAGGATAAATGTGCCATTAGGAGTAAACTTTTGGATCATTTTGGTCGTATATCCGGCAAAATCTGATACATACACATTATCTTCAGAGTCAACACCGATACCAGAAACTTGGTTAAATTGACCTTGAGCAACGCCTTTCTCTCCCCACATAGTTTTATGTGCAAATTCTAGGGCATATGCAGAGAATTGGCTTGCCGTTAATAACATCACACCAATTACAAGTGTGCTTAAAACAGCAAATGGAATAAGATTCATCTCGTAATATCAATGACCCATTATTTAAATAGTTTTTTAAAGTCCAAGAATAAAGAGAAGAAAAACTCAGTTATTTAATGATTCAGCGTATTATTACCGGGTCCATTTTGTAGAGGAGAATTCTGGATGGATTTGTCAAATTCAGGGCTCGCTACTATTCCAAATATGGTATGTGAATCGCCAAAATGATGATCTACACTTTCAGGATCAAGCCATATTGATATTATACCCTTATTTGACAATGTAATGGAAGTAGGAATGTCAAGTGCCGGACCTTTGGCAAGGCTAACAGTGGAAGT